>JBPCMC010000360.1:0-17263 GCA_051002645.1 Thermomicrobiales bacterium | reverse complement strand
GGATGCGCTGGTGGCGGGCACAAGCAGGCGGCGTGGTCGCCTTGCGACTCGCGCTCCTCAATGACGAGTGGGATCATCGCCTATCTGCGGCCCTTGCTGCCTGATCGATCGACTTTTAGACGCTTCCTCAAGGAGTGAATTGGCGATTGCCGCGCTTCGGGCGGTATCCGTGTCATTCGGGGGTGCGCTACAATCGGCGGCAGTGGCGGACAGGTAGGAGCATCAAGGAGGAATGACGATGGCCGGATTGGTATGGGGTCCCGAGCAGCAATCACGTCTCGACGCGATCCGCGAGGATCTCGCGCAGGTGAGCACCGCGTCGGCATGCCAGTTGCTCGTCCAACAGGGGTGGCGCAACACCTATATGCAGGGGCTGCTGCCACTGGAGCCGCTCGGCCTCGGCGTGCGGCTCGTCGGGCGGGCGCGCACCTGCCGCTATCTGATGCGGCGCGGGCCGGAGGGGCAGCACAACCCGGCGGCCCGCCGCACCTCCGCCGAGATTGCCCTGATCGAATCGATCGAGCCGGGCGACTTCTTCTGCGTGGACGCGCTCGGCGTGCCGACGGCGGGGATCATCGGCGACATCCTCGCCACGCGCCTCAAGTATCGCGGCACCACGGCAGCGATCATCAATGGCGCGGTGCGGGATACGCCCTATCTGAAGGGCGTTGGCCTGCCCATCTTCACCGGGCACGCGCACCCCTCCGCGAGTGGCCGGGATGTCGTCGCGGTCGATTACGACGTGCCGTGCAACATGGCGGGCGTCTACGTGATGCCCGGCGACATCATTCTCGCCGACGACGAGGGCGTGCTGGCGATGCCGCTCGATTTGGCCGAGCACATCGCGGCGCACGGCCCGGCGAAGGAGCGGCAGGAGGTCTGGATTCGCGGCAAGGTCGAGGCGGGCGGCTCCGTCCACGACTACTACCCACCGAACGACGAGAAGGCGGGCGAGTACGAGCGCGAAACCAGGCAGTCATACCATCGCTAATCCTCGTTCACAGTAGCGACAGCGAAGTATGGCGGGGCGGTATGCGCATGTGCATATCGCCCCGCTTCGTGTGTCGGTTCGTGGGCGCTACCGCGATGGCGGCAGCGGGTTCGGGTTGCCGAGGGGCGCCCCTGCCGGTTGCCGCGCCCCCGGCAGCGGACTCGGCCCCCCACCGGGCGACCCCGCTGGCTGCCCCGGCGGGAGCGCGTTCACCACCGCGATCTGGAACGTTACCGCTCCCGACGTGCCGCCCAGCGGATCAACCACCGTCACCTGTGCCGTCCCCGCTTGCGCGACAAGGCTGGCGGGCACGCTCGCCGTCAGTTGGGTGGCGGAGGCGAAAGTGGTGGTCAGCGGCGTGCCGTTCCACTTGACCGTCGAACCGTTCTGGAAGTTCTGGCCCGTCACCGTGAGGACGAATGGGGCGCTACCGGGGGAGACGACGGCGGGAGTGAGGGAGTTGAGCGCCATGGCGGGGGTGACGGTGAAGGTGGCGGGGAGGGAGGCGCCGCCGTTGGGGTCGGGGTTGATGACGAGTACGCCGAGCGCACCGCTGTACTTGAGCAGGTTGGTGGGGATAGCAGCACTGAGATGGGACGCATCCGTGACGGTCGTGACGAGCTGGACGCCGCCGTAGGAGATGACCGAGCCGCTGATGAAGCCGGTGCCGGTAATGGCGAGGGTGAAGCCGGGATCGCCCGCCGCCGCGCCGGTGCGCGAGAGTGCGGTGATGGCAGCAGGGTGGCCGTCGTGCGGGTTGAGGTTGGTAATCGTGTAGGTGACGCCGCCGGGGATGCCATCGACGGAGAGGGTGCGGGTGAAGGTGCCGGGGATGCCATAAAGACCGGTGCGGCCATGATGATGCTGTTGGCGTCGGTGCTGGTGATGTAGTCGCTGGCCATGGACGGGTTCGCGACGGTGCGCTTCGGCGCGCTTCCGACGGCACCGGTCTGGGTAACGCGGGCGACCGTGGATGGCGCCGCGGGCTTCGCCGCGTCATACTGGGCGATGTTGCCGCCGCCCGACGCGACGAGGTTGCCGCCGTTGGTCTGGAGGACGTTGCCGCCGCCCGATGCGACGATGTTGCCACCGCCTGACGCGACGAGGTTGCCGCCGTTGGTCTGGGTGAGACTCGGTGCTTTCCCGTCAACAGACCCGGATAGGGGTTGATCCTGCGCGTCCAGGACCTGGACCGGCGGCAGGACGATGGCGAGGCCCGGAGGGGCGATCACTCTCGTCGCGCCGCTGATCGCGATCTTGCTGCCCGTCGGGGCGGGGCTAGGCAGGGAGAGGGTGAGAAACACGGGATTGGAAATCCCGCGATCATTGGCGCCCGGGCTACTCTCGGGGTTGTATATGTTGATGTTCGCCGTCGTGGCGGCGGAAAGGCCGGCGAGCATGGTTGGGCCGTCCACGCGCACAAGCAGTTGGGTTGAGCTGATATACACGACGTCCATCGCGACAGAGGGGTAGTCGGCCGAGAGAGGGTTCCGTGTGAAGAATGCCGCGATATGTTCAAGTGGATTGGGTGGGTTGGTTTGGCTGGCGTAGCTCTGCTTGACGAAGCCCGAGCCGTTGACGACGATATTGTAGCTCTGGTTCGGATCGATGATAACTAGCGGGGGGATGAGTCCGGCCGGTTGCGCCGTCGTCGCGTTGGTCTTCGGCCCTTGCTTCGTCGCATTGGTCGCCGGTGCCGGTAGTACCGCGTTGATCGTTGGTGTTGGCAGGCTGGCGAGGATCGTGAGTGTGTAGGTCGCGCTGAGCGTGGCGCCGTCCACTGCGGCGGTAGCGGTAACGGTGAACTGTCCGGCAGCGCTTGCAGGATAGAGGTCGATGGTGTCGGTCATACCGGCGTACGTTCCGTTCGTGCCGTCCTTCGTCGTCACAGAGAGCGTGGTGCTGTTCGGGTCGGCGGCGATGAATCGGCCGCCGACTCCGCCAACGGCGTTGACGGTGAAGGTGACGGCCGTCGCCGGCAGGGGCGCGCCGAAGCCGTCTACGATGCCGGCGACGAGCTGGAAGGGTATGCCGGAGAAGGTGCCAGCAGGGCTTTTGAGCACCTGCTGATCGTCGCCGTATACCGCCTGGATGGACGGTGGGGGCGTACCGAGCAGCACGATGATGACGCCGCCCGCAGTAACGAGATCGAGGCTGCCGTCGCCATTGAAGTCGAGGTCGCCGCCGAGCGCGTCGTGCGCCACGAGATAGTACGCCTGGTTGTTGGCCTTGGAGATGATGGGGGCGCCGAAGGTGCCATCGCCGTTGTTCAGCAGCACATGGACAGTCCCGGCTGACGGATCGCTAGTCCCGTTCGCCGGAAGCTCGTCAATGATATCGGGGAAACCGTCATGATTCGTGTCCGCAATCGCGACGGAGGTGGTACCGCGCGATGCGGTGCCGTCATCGTAGGCGACGGCGGCTGCGAATGAGAGTGCGCCGCTGCCGGTGGTGTTGAGAAGCACGCTCATGAAGCCCACAGAGCCGTTACTCGTGGTCGTGACAATGTCGCGCTTCCCGTCGCCATTGACATCGCCGATCGCCACATTGTCACCACGAGGAGCGAAGGTGCCGATCGATGCGAAGGAGAGTGCGCCGCCGGTGGGGGTGGTGTTGTGCAACACCGTCACGCCATCCGCGCTCGCGATGGCGAGGTCTAATTTGCCGTCGCCATCGAGGTCTCCTGCCGCAACCCCGGCGGGAGCGGTGCCCGCGCCGAAATTGACGCGCGGCTGGAAGGTGCCATCCCCGTTACCCAGATAGACAGAGACGGTGCCGCACCCATTATTGGTCGTGATGAAATCGAGGTTTCCGTCACCATTGAAGTCGCCGACGACCGGGACACCGAAGGCGCAGCCGGAGCTGGTATCCGGACTCGTGCCTGCGGTGAATGTGCCATCGCCGTTGCCCCGAAAGAAGGTCGCTGCTTCGGTGTAGCCTCTATCGTTGAAGACGGAGATGACGTCGAGTTTACCGTCCTTGTTGAAGTCCCCCAGCGCGATTTTGTCGGGATTGACGCTGGGGAAGATGGTATTAATGGGCGCCTGGAATGTGCCGGAGCCATTCCCAAGGAGAACACTCAAGTGGTTGGTGGGGGAGTATTGGGTTACGGTGACGAGATCGAGATGCCCATCGTTGTTTACGTCCCCCACCGCCAATGTCGCGTTGAAACTGCGGACAGCGGGAGGATCGACGGTGGGATAGTATTCGCTGACTGCGAAGGAAGGGACCGGAGGAGCCGCCCTGACCCCTGTCGTCGGCAGCAATGCGACCATGCCCACCAGGAGGATCGCCATCCAAAGACCACAGACACGAAGACGCACGACCATCACTACTTCCCCTCCCAATACACCGCGAGCGAACGTTTGTCCGTACCGCTGGTAGTCGAACAATGCCAGGAGCCCGCCGGGTGCCCATCAGTACAGTCACGCATTCACGGGCGTCCGGCGAAAACCTGACATCCCCGAGAGTAGCAGGTGGGCAACCGCAAAACATCCGGCAAACTACGCAGCCGAAAAGGGAAATCGCCGAGCAACTATCTTTTGGGAATGTCGGTAATTACGCGGGCGCCTCAGAGGAGACCGTGTCGGATGGCGTAGGCCGCCGCCTCGGCCCGGCTGGAGACGCCGATCTTGGTGTAGACGTTGGAGATGTGCCGCTCAATGGTGCGCGGGGTGATGTCGAGCGCGACGCCGATGGCGCGGTTGCTCAATCCGGTGGCGAGGAGCCGCAGGGCTTCCACTTCGCGCGCGGTCAGGCGGTTCGGGAACGGCGCGGCGCCCTGAACCACTTGCGGCGTGAGACGCGCGCTCAGCGCCTCTGCATGGGCGAGGGCGGGGCGGGCGTCGAGGGGCGTGCTGATCGCGCGCGCGTCCGCGATGAGCGTGGATGCTGCGGTCGCATCGCCCGATGCGATGCACCATTCTGCTCGTGCGAGCAATGTGAGTGCGCGCTCGTACGGCGCGTGGCACGCATCCGCCAGCGCGAGGGCGTCGGTGAGATGGCGGTCGGCGGCATCGTTCTGCCCGCGCGCGGCGGCGAGTGTGCCGAGGAGGCGATGGGCGGCGAGCAGCACGAGCGGCTGGCGCGGCGCCATCGCCCCCGCGAGCGCCTGGCGTGCGTATTCCTCGGCAGTCGCGGCGTCGCCGCTGGCGCGGTGATAGCGCGCCCAGAGGAGATGACCCTCCGCCTGACCGAGTACCGCACCGCTCCACAGGAGCCAGCGATCGTGCGCTTCCAGCCACGTTCGTGCCTCGACGAGGGTGCCCATGTCCATCGCCAGTATCGCGGCTATCCGCTGGAAGAAGACACTTACATCGTAGCGGTCGTTGCCTGGTGCGGTCGCTGCGCCCGCCGGTATCTCCTCTCGGACCATCGTCAATGCGGCCTCCGTATCGCCCCGCGCGATAGCGATCAGGGCAGCCACGATCCATGCACCGTGGCTGTAGGTGTGGCGTGCGAAGGGGCTTCGACGTACCGTTTCGATGATCTGTCGTGCCTCCGCCCACGCCCCCTCGATATAGAGCATCGGCAGATGCAAGAGCCGGATTGGCAGCCGGGCGAAGAGTTCATCCGCTTGTGGGACGCGCGCATCCAGGAGTGCGTTCATCTCCCGCAGGCGCGTACGGTCATCCGTCCGATAGACGAGCGCCGTCCAAATTAGGGGGCTACCCACGAGCCACGTCGCGATGTCGTGCTCCCCCCGCTCGCGATAGAGCGTGTGAATCGTCAGGCATCGCCGCCATCCGTCGTCCGGCCTCCCCATCTCCCGATCGACGATCGCCAGTGCCATCCAGGCATCTTCCGAGTAGCGGTTCAGTGCCCCGTTGACCGCCGTCAGTGTCTGCTCCGCGTGGTATTCGGCATCTCCTATTTGCCCGATCTGGACGAGCCGCTGCGCGACCGAGCCGTGCCGACTGGTGAAATCGGTGCAGATGAAATCCAGCGGTATGACGCGTGCCATCGCGCTCGGTGGTAGGGCGTCTAACGCCGCAAGCCCCTCCAACTGGAGTGCAAGGCCCCGTTTCCGCTGCCCGACGTAACTGAGCAGGTAGCCGAGGCGGAATCGTGCCACTTCTTGCAGAATCTCATCATGTGCCTGCGTCGCGATCTGTAGCGCTTCCTCCGCGTACTGAATCGCCCGTGCGGTATCAATGATGCGCAGGAGACGCGCGAGTCGGATGAGCAGTTCGCAGCGCGTGATCGCGTTGCATGGATCATCGCTGATTATCGTGAGCGCATCGGTGAACCGTGCGGTCGCCGTCTGATAGGCGAAGGCACGATTGGCACGATCGCCGGCGCGAATCAACCAATCGCGGGTGTGCGCGTCACCAGCCTTGAGCAAGTGATAAGCGACAGAGTCAGGATCGGGGTCGTGCGTCGCGATGAGCGTCTCCGCGATCGCGCGGTGCCAGGTGCGTCGCCGCGTCGCGCGCATCCCCTCATAGAGCGCTTCGCGAATCAGGGCGTGGGCGAAGGCCACTGCGGAGCCGTCCGCCGCCTCATCGAGCACGCGGGCCACCACTGCCCGGTCAACGAGGTCGAGCAGCGTCGCCTCGTCCGCGCCGCTGACGGATTGCCAGAGCGTCAGCGGCGTCTCCTGCCCGATCACCGCCGCGACCGCCAGCAGCCGCTGCGCATCCGCGCCGAGCCGGGCCAGTCGCGCCTCGATCACCTGCCGCAGGAGGGGTGGCACGCCGGCCTGCGGGAGCGCGGCGAGTGTCCAGCCGCTGTCGTGGCGGCGCAGCACATCGTCCTCTTCCAGCATGTGGAGCAGCTCGATCATGAAGAGAGGATTGCCCTCGGTGCGCGCGGAAAGATAGTGGGCGAGGGACGCCGCATTATCCTCCGAGAATGCGTAGCGCCCCGTCACGTACGTGCGTACTGCGTTCTCGTCCAGTGTCCGCAGTTCGAGACGTGTCGCGTCCGTCTCGCGGACGAGCAGGGGTAGGAGGGGAGCGAGCGGATGATCGTGCGCCACCTCGTCGGCGCGGTAGGTGGCGACGAGCAGCAGGGGCAGCGTCGCGCAGGCGCGGGCGAGCACGCGCAGGAGATCGAGGCCGGCGGGGTCGCTCCAATGGATGTCGTCGAGAATCAGGACGAGCGGTTGTCGCCCTGCCGCCGCCCGCGCGAAGTCGAGCACCTGATCGAAGAGCATCGCCTGACTCGCCACCGTGCCCAATGCGTCGCGCCGCGCGAAGGCGGGCGGTGGTGGTATATCCCGCGATGGCGCGCCGTCCGCAGGATGGTAGCGGGCGAAGAGATCGCCCCAGAGCCCGTACGGCGACGTCTCAGTGCGGTCGTAGCAGCGCCCGACGAGGACGAGCGCGCCGCGCCCTTCCGCTTCGTGACCGAGCGTATCGGCCAGGGCGGTCTTGCCGATGCCCGCCTCGCCCGAGATGAGGACGGGGCGGCCATGACCACCGAGCGCGGCGATGAGGAGGTCGTCGAGGATGGCCCGCTCGCGGTCGCGGCCCACCAGCAGCGGCAGATCGCTACGAGCCGCGTCTGAAGTGTCGATAGCCACGGGATACCTCGCCATAACAAAAAAGCGCATCGGGGACAACTTTGCATGATCCATTTCAGATCGTAATCGCAAGTATCGCATAGCACACGCACGATGGGAGCGACTGATATTGGTAGAGGAATAGTTGCCGATACGAACCGTCGAGGCGACCTGTGCCGCTGCCGTACGGTGCATGACGATAACGGTCGGTGAAGAAGATGACGGGGCGGTATGCGTCGTGCATACCGCCCCGTCATTGTGTATCAAGTGCGCAAGAAGAGACGGTGCGCTACCGCGAGGGGGGCAGGGGATTTGGGTTACCAAGCGGCGGACCCGCCGGCTGCCGTGCCCCCGGCAGTGGGCTCGGCCCGCCCGTTGGCCCGCTTGGCGGCTGCGGCGGCGGCAGCGCGTTCGGCGTCAGCACCGTGAACACGAGCGCAACTGTCGCGCCGCCCAGCGGGTCCGCCACCGTCACTTGCGCCGTCCCCCCCTGTGCCACGAGGCTGGCGGGGACGATTGCCGTCAGCGAGGTCGTCGAGACGTAGGTGGTCGCCAGCGGGGTACTATTCCACTCGACCGTCGCGCCGTTGACGAAGTTGGTTCCCGTCGCCGTCAGGGTGAATGCCGGGCCGTTGGGGGCGATGCTGCTCGGGGAGAGCCCGGCGAGGGTCATCGTCGTGGCGTGGGTGACGGTGAAGGTGGCGGGCAGGGAAGCGCCGCCGTTGGGGTCAGGATTGATGACCAGCACGTCCTTCGGGCCGGTGTAGTTGAGCAGATCGGCGGGGATAGTGGCGTGCAGTTGGGTGGGGGAGGTGACGGCGGTGACGAGTTGGACGCCGCCATAAGAGAGGACGGAGCCGCCGTTGGTGGTGATAAACCCGGTACCGGTGACGGTGAGGATGAAGGAGGGGTCGCCGGTGGAGGCGGTGGTGCGGGAGAGGGCGGTGATGGTGGTGGGATGGCCGTCGTGGGGGTTGAGGTTGGTGATCGTATAGGTGACGGGGGCGATGCCGTCGACGGAGAGGGTGCGAGTGAAGGTGCCGGGGATGCCGTTGGAAAGGACGGGCGGGGCCATGATGATGCCATGGGCGTCGGTGCTGGCGATATAGTCGCCGTTCGTCGAGGAAGAGGAGACCGTCGTGCGCTTCGGCGCGCTCCCGACAGGGGCGTTCTGCGCAGGATTGGAGGCTGGGGATTGCGACGAAGGCTTCGCGACGCCATTCTGGGCACTCGCGCCAACGGGCTTAGGAACGAGGCTCCCCCCATCGTTCGTGATCAGCTTACCACTCACGATGTTGCCGCCGCCTTGGGCGATGATGTTGCCGCCGCCTTGGGCAATGATGTTGCCGCCGCCCTGGGCGATGATTTGGCTGCCGCCCTTGCTCCCGACGACCCCGGTCGCGATGCCGGTGGCGATGCCGGTACTGGGATTCCCCTGCGAGTCCAGGACCTGGCCCAGTGACGGGACGACCGCGTAGTCCGGGGGAACAATGACGTGCGTCGCGCCGCTGATCGAGAGAGTGCTGCCCGCCTGGGCAGGGCGGGGCATGACGAGGCCGAGGAACCTGAAGTCGGAGCGTGCGCCAAGTGGCCCGCCCGGGCTACTGGACGGATTTCTGACCCAGATGGTGGCGTTCGCGTCGGTGGTCAGGCCCGCGAACATGCCCTGAGGGCCGCTCACAGTCACGAGTAACTCGGTCGAGCTGACATACACCGTATCCAACAGGAACTCGTGAGCAGACCCGACCTCATAGTACGTCCTGAACCGCGCATTTGGATCGGTTGGATCGATGTAGCTTTCTGCGACGAAACCCGATCCGCTGATGTGAATCGTGTAGGTCTTCGTTGGATCAATGATCACCAGCGGGGGGCTGAACCCAGGCGGCAGCGATCCTGTCGCGCTGGACGGGGAGTTGCGTGCCACCGCGCCGGTCGTCTGCACCGGGATCACCGCGTTGACCGTCGGCGTGGGCACGTAGGCGATGATCGTGAGCGCGTAGGCCGCGGAGAGCGCAGTGCCGTCCGCCGCCACAGTGACGATGAACGACCCGGCGGTGCTGGAGGGGAAGAGGCTGATCGTGTCGGTCTGGCCGGCGGTCGTGCCGCTCGTGCCGTCATGCGTCGTGACGTGGAGCGTCGTACTGGCAGGATCACTGGCGGTGAAAAGGCCGCCCGTGTTGCCGTTCGGTTGGACGATGAAGGTGACACCGGTCGGCGGGATGGCGTTGCCGTTACCATCCACGACGCTTGCGACGAGGTGGAAGGGGATGCCGGAGTAGGGGCTGGCGGCGGGGCTGACGAGCAATTGTGAGCCGTCACCGAACGTCGCCTGCACGGATGCCTGCGCGCTCCACGATGACACGGTCGCTGCCCCAGGGGGCGGATTGGATCCCAAACTACCGAAGGCGCCGCCAACGACGATTGGATCGCCGTTCGATACCGCCTGCATCGCCACACTCGATCCGTAATGATCTCCCGCGAAGCCATTCGATTGGGGCAACGACGATTGGGCGTAGGAATCGCCGGTCTGCGAGAAGAGCAAGACGCCATCCGCCGGATTTAAGGTGTTGCTGTTCTTTCCCGATGCGCCGACCGCGACGATGGTCTGGCTGTAGCTGTAGCCGACCGCGACCGACACGCCAAAGTTATCATACGCCGCGTTGCTCGCGTCGGTGAGTTTCGTCTGCGTGTATGACGCGCCGGAGCCGGCGAAGACATAGACCCCACCATCCAGGCGTCGGTCGCCGGATGCGGGGTCGCTGGTAACGACGGTGGTGACGCCATTGAGCACCCCAACCGCGAGCGCGCCGCCGAAGTGACTAATGACAGTAGGCTGGTTATCCGCTGCCGTGAGGGTGACGGCGCTATAGCTCGTTCCGCTCCCCGTGAAGACCATGACCGCTCCTACTGTATAGCCATTGGGGGAGCGCGAGTTATTAGCTATGCCGACCGCCAGCGTGTTCGTGCCGCCATTGCTCACGAGCGCGACGCTCTCACCAAAGCCGTAAGCGCTGGGATTCGGGTTGTTCAACTCGAACTGGAGCGGGAATGATGTCCCGCTGCCGCTGAACAGATAGACGGTACCCTGCCCGGTGTTCATGACCGCCGCGTGACCCTGCGCGCCGACCGCGATGATCGTCGCTCCGCCATTCGTCACGGCGGCGACGTCACTGCCGAAGGCGTCGCCGTTCGTCGGATCGCGCGGGACGAGCAGGGTCTCGGCGTAGGCCCCACCGCCACTGGGGTAGACCTATGCCTTTCTGACGTTGAAGGTGCCGACGACGACCGTCGTCGTCTCGCCGCTCATCGTGACTGCCACCGATTGGCCGAAGCGGTTCTGGCGTGCCCCGTCGCTGGCGGTCAATCGGGCGCGCTGTGTGTACGTGCCGCCGCTGCCGGTGAAGACGTAAACCGCTCCTTGCTCATCCTGCGTGCCGATCATCTCCGAGGGCGCGCCGATGACGACCGTATTCGTGCCGTTCGCCGTCGCGATGGCGGTGCTCTGACCGAACGCATACGTAGTGTTACCCGGCGGCGCCTGCGGAGCGATCGCGGCCTGGGTGACGAGCGGGTCCACCGTGACGGGCCATTGCGCGCCCGTCGCGTCCACCGCGATGCGGATTGTCCCGTCCGCCGTATCGAGGTGCGCCGGGATCGTCGCGCCTGCGGCGTCTGTCACCGTCAGGCTGCTGTAGCGCAAGCCGCTGATGGTGAGCGCGGTATCGGCCTGCGTCGGTGCATCACCAGTGATCGCCAGCGCAATCGTGAACTGCTCCGCACCGGCGGGTGGGGCGGCGAGCGTGAAGCCTTGCTCCAAGCCGCGTGGCCCGTTGATATACCACTCCGTCAGCCCGTCGCGCCGGTACTCGACGCGCGGGCCGTTGCTGACCGGTGCTGTCGCGGCGAGTGCGCTGCTTCCGGTTGCCGTGCTGATTGCGGTGGCGCGCATCGTCCACGCCGGGCCACTGGCGGGCGCGACGCTAACGCCCTCCGCGCCGAAGGTGGTCGCGAACTGTTGGGCGGCGTTGTCCGCCCAGAACACATCGGGTGAGGAGGCGAGCGCGGCGTAATCCTGCCCGCTATCGGCGGCGAGGGTGGCGTTGAGGACGGGGCCGAGGCCGGGCGGCAGCGTGGTCGTCGCCGGGGCCTGTTGCGCCGGCGCGGGGGTGGGCGCGTGCTGCGCGGGCTGATACTGGCGGGCAAGGGGCGGCAACGCTGTAAGGAGGAGCGTGCTCAAAAGGGCGGCGACTGCCAGGTAGATCATCTGTCGGTAGACGCGGGGCAAGACAAGTGCCGGGGTGAGGGCGAACACGACCAATCCTTTCGCGCGACTGCAAGTCGCGTGACCGCAAGTGGCGTATTCTGCACGGACGACACGAGTGAGGGCCGGCTTGGATTCGCACCCACCGACTGTCTGGCGGAGACCGATATCGGCGGCGATATCCTGCACGTTGCACGCGGATGCATCGACGATACCGCTCTGTCTCTAAGTATAGCGCATACCCGCACGATTTGTGACGCCATCACACCCATTAGTTTTCGTGCATATTCTCATGGATAACAATGGGTTGATGGGCTAATATTCGCACTGCATTACCTCTCTCCATGTCAGTCGCACAGGCAGATCGTCGAGCAGAGCGGGACAGGTCGGCGCCCCGATGAAACATCAGGGGGCGCGTCGCGGTCTGATAGTGCGAGCGCAGTCGCGATGACGGGATGTTCGTCATCTTCTCACTGTTCCGCAATACGTTCGACATACGAAGCGAACGTGCTGTGCTGACGATATGGCGACCTGTCCTTTCGGACGGGAAACAAAGCACCCGTATGGACGATGCTTCCTTGTCGTATGGAGGGTATCGTGGAGGCTGGGTGGGTTGCTCCCGCGCCGGGTATTGTGAGCGGTGAACAGTGAAAGGGTAATGTCAGGATTCGACCACGGATGGTGTTGGTATACCGGGCGCGCGGAACGGTAAGGGGAGTAACGATGGCGAATAAAGAAGCAGGAAGGAATCATACCTCGATGGAGAAGCAGTTCGATCTACAGGAGCGCGCGGCAGCGCCAACGAACGGGCACTATGCGCCGATGCTGGACGCGATGCCGGCGATGAACGATCAGCATTCCTCGATTGCCAACCCGATCATTCAGGCGCTGGATGTGGTGAAGACCTTTGACACCGGCAGGGTGAAGGTGCCCGCGTTGCGGGGCGTCTCCTTCGCCGTCGGGCGCGGTGAGATGGTGGCTATCATGGGGCCCTCCGGCTCCGGCAAGACCACCCTCCTCAACTGCCTCGCCGGTTTGGAGGCGATTGACCAGGGCCAGATCATCATCGACGGCACCGACATCGCCACGATGAACGACAAGCGGAAGACCGATTATCGCGCCCGCAATATGGGCTTCGTCTTCCAGTTCTACAACCTGCTGCCCGTCCTCTCCGCTGTGGAGAACGTTGAGTTGCCCCTGGTCGTCAGCGGCGTGAACACAAAGGAAGCGCGGGAGCGGGCGATGCGCGCGCTCGACCTGGTGCGGCTGCGCGAGTGGGCCGGGCACAAGCCTGCCGAACTCTCCGGCGGCCAGCGCCAGCGCGTCACCATTGCCCGCGCGCTCGTCAACGAACCGGCGATCGTCTGGGCGGACGAGCCGACCGGAGACCTGGACAGCGAGACAGCGGACGAGATCATGCGCCTGATGCAGGACCTCAACACCCGCCAGGGGCAGACCTTCGTGCTGGTGACGCACGACGCGGGGATCGGCGCGCGCTGTGGGCGGATCATCAAGATGCGCGACGGGCAGATCATCGATGACGGCCTCGGCCACGTCGCCGATGCCCGCACCTTCACCGGCGATGGACAGGCTCGGCCAGTAGTCAGTAGACAGTAGTCAGTAGTCAGTAGTCAGCATGCAGTAATTGGTAGGCGGTGATGGAAGCGGCGCGCAGCGTTCCCTTCCCCAACTGACTACTGACTACTGACTACTGTCTACTCCCCGGAGGGGACATAATGAACAAGCTTTTTGGCATCCCGATGACGAATATCATGGTCACGCTGCTGATCGTGCTGGCGCTGATGTTGTTCATCACGGTCTACATCGCGGTGCGCAATCCGGTTATCTTCCGGCTCGGCATCCGCAACGTGCCGCGTCGCAAGGCGCAGACGGGGCTGATTGTCGTCGGGCTGATGCTCTCGACGCTGATCATGTCCGCCGCCTTCGCGACGGGCGACACGATCAACTACTCGATCGGCGACCTCGTCTACAAATCGCTCGGTCGCGTAGACGAGGTGGTCCGGCCCAAGCAGGATCCGAACAGTGTCGGGGTGGGGAGCGATAAAATCCCCGCCGCCGTGCTGACGGACCTGGAGACGCGCTTCAAGGGCGACCCGGACATCGCGGGCTTCGTCCCGTCACTCGGTAAGGCGGTGCCCGCACTCAACCCGCGCACCTTGCAGAGCGAGCCAATCGTCTCCCTCGCCGGCGTGGACGCCCAGCGCGTCGATGCTATCGGCGGCGTGGTGGACAAGAACGGCAACAAACTGGACATCGCCACGCTCGGCCCCGGCGAGGCGTACCTGAACGTGACGGGCGCGGACAAGTTGCAGGCGCAGGTCGGCGACACGCTTCAGTCCTTCTACAACAACCAGCCGCTCACCCTGAAGGTGGCGGGGATCGTGCGGGACAGCATCTTCAACGCGAATACGAACGGCAATGCCTATCCCGGCTTACTGATCCCGCTCGACCGCGCGCAGACGATGTTCAACCGGCCCAGCGATTACGACGCGATCTTCGTCGCCAACACCGGCACCGTGCGGAGCGGCGCGAACCGTTCGGATGCGGTGGCCAACAAGCTCGATCCCATCCTCGCCCCGCAAAATCTCGAAGCGAATAAGATCAAGCAGGAGAGCGTGAAGCAGGCCGAATTGTTCGGCAACATCTTCACCACCTTCTTCCTCGTCCTCGGTCTCTTCTCCATCGCGGCGGGCGTGCTGCTCATCTTCCTCATCTTCACGATGCTGGCGGCGGAGCGGAAGAGTGAGATGGGCATGGCGCGCGCCGTCGGCACGCAGCGACGCCACCTCGTGCAGATGTTCATCGCCGAAGGGACGGCGTACGACCTGATCTCCGCCGCAGTGGGCGCGATTCTCGGCGTCGGTGTCGCGCTCGGCATCGTCTTCGCAATGAAGGCGATCATCGGCAACGACTTGCCGCTCTCGCCGTATGTGAAGCCGCGCTCGCTGGTCATCGCCTACTGCCTCGGCGTCGTGCTCACCTTCGCGACGATTGCCTTCTCATCGTGGCGGGTCAGCCGCCTGAACATCGTCGCCGCCATCCGGGACACCGAGGAGCCGGTGCGCCGCAAGGCGGGGCGCAAGAGCCTCATTTGGGGCATCATCATGGTCGTCGTCGGCGCGCTGCTCGCGCTCTCCGGCCTTTCCGGCAAGCAGGCCGCGCCGTTCTATGGCGGCGCGATGCTGATCGTCTTCGGCCTCGCGCTCATCCTGCGCCGCTTCGGGGTGCCGGAGCGGGGCGTCTTCACCGCCGTCGGCCTCTTCGTGCTCGTCTGGTGGTGCGTGCCCTTCTCGGTGCATGACCGACTCTGGGGCAAATTGAACGGCGGCATCGAGATGTTCTTCTTCAGCGGCATCGCCCTCGTCACCGGCGCGGTATTGCTGATCGTCTTCAATACCGATCTCCTGCTGAAGTTCGTCACCTTGCTCGGCAAGCCGTTCGGACGATATGCACCCGCCTTCAAGACGGGCGTCGCCTACCCGCTGGCGAACCGGGGGCGCACGGGCATGACGCTGGCGATGTTCGGCCTGATCATCTTCGCTCTCGTCGTGATGAGCGTGCTCAATACGACCTTCGGCAAGGCGTTCACCTCCGACGCGACGCTCGGCGGCTGGGACGTGGCGGCGGCGACGAACAGCAACAACCCGGTCGGCGACTTCAAGGGCGCGGTGCAGCAGGCGGGCGCCATCAATACGAACACCTGGACGGCCCTCGGCGTCAACCATATCGTCTATGCGAACAACACGCAGGTGCGGATCGCTGGGGCGCCTGACTTCAAGCAGTACACCGCGCGCGGCTTGGACAACACATTCATCGACCACAGCACCTACACCTTCCAGACCCGCGCCACCGGCTATGCCTCCGACCGGGCGATCTGGGATGCGCTGAAGCGTGACCCGACCCTCGCGGTGATCGACGCGACGGCGCTCGCGCAGCAGGGCGGCTTCGGCGGGAATAGCGACAAGCGGTTCGTCCTGACCGGCGTCAAGGCCGATGACAAGACGATGCAGCCGGTGACGGTGGACATCCGCGATCAACGGACGGGCAAGAGCGCGCAGGTGAAAATCATTGGCGTGCTCGATCAGACGATGAACATCAGCGACGGCCTCGGCATCGGCCAGGACGGCGCTGGCCTGCTGACGAACGACGCGACCTTCCAGCAAATCTTCCCGAGCGACCAGCAGAACACCGCCTACTTCATCGCCCTCAGCAACAGCGCGGACAGCAAGGCGGTCAAGTTCGGCATCAAGGCGGCGCTCGTCACGCACGGCGTGCAGGCGATTGACTTGCGGGACGAGTTGCAGAAGTCGCAGCAGCAGAATCAGGGCTTCCTCTATCTGTTGCAAGGGTTCCTCGGTATCGGCCTCGTCGTCGGCATCGCGGCGCTCGGCGTGATCGCGCTGCGCTCGGTCGTCGAGCGACGGCAACAGATCGGCATGTTGCGCGCGCTCGGCTACCAGCGCGGCATGGTGAGCGCGAGCTTCTTAATCGAGTCGCTCTTCATCGCCGTCACGGGGGTGATCGTCGGGGTCTCGACCGGGATGGTGCTCTCGCGCAACCTGATCGCCAGCGGCAACGCGGGCGCGCAGGCGAAGGTGATGATCGTGCCGTACGCGCAGATCGCCCTCTTCGTCATCATCGCGCTCGTCGCCGCCTTCATCATGACCGTCATCCCCGCCCGCCGCGCCAGCCGCGTCCCGATCGCGGAGGCGTTGCGGTACGAATAGTGGGCAGTGGGCATTGGGCAGTAGCCAGTTGGTAGGGGCGCACAGCCATGCGCCCTCCCCACTCAGTCCTCAGTGGGCAGTGAGCAGTGGATAGTGGGCAGCGGTTCGCATTCCTGCTCACTGCTCACTGCTTACTGCCCACTCAGTTGGTGGAGGAGATGGCGTGGGGACAGTCGCGATCACGGGCGCGGTGCAGCCGGGAGAGGCCCGTTCCTATCGGATGATCCCGTTCACCGTGCCAGCGGGGACGCGCCGTGTCGCGGTGGCGTATACCTATAGCGGCGCATCGGGAGCGCCGGGCGCGCGGAGCGGCAATACAATCGACATCGGCATCTTCGACGCACGCGGCTCGGATGCACGCGGCTTCCGGGGCTGGAGTGGCAGCGGTCGGTCTGCCTTCATCCTCACGGAGCGCAACGCGACGCCGGGATATACGCCGGGGCCGATCGTGGCGGGGACGTGGCACATCGTCCTCGGCCTCTATGAGATCGCCCCGGAGGGCTGCCGGTACACCGTCACGGTGACACTCGAAGAGCGCGCCGATCAACCGTCCGAGCCCGTACCGGCGACCGGCGCTGCGTTGGATCGATCCCCCGATACCCTCCCCGATGCCGTGCCCGGCTGGTTGCGGGGCGACCTGCATTGCCATTCCGAGCACAGCGACGGCGACGCATCCCTGCCGGACATTCTGGCGACGGCACGGGCGCTCGGCCTCGATTTCCTCGCTGTCACCGATCACAACACAATCAGCCACCATG
>JBPCMC010000359.1:0-4943 GCA_051002645.1 Thermomicrobiales bacterium | reverse complement strand
GGCGATAGTCGCCGTTGATGCGCCGCAGTGTGGTATCATGCAGTCCACTTGGCGTGGCGTGCGGTATCGCGATCAAACGGCGCATCCCCGCGCGTGGACGCAAACAACGGAGTTTGCCCCATGTCCGAGACGACATCGCCCGATAGCACATCGGCCCGTGGACGGTCGCCCCTGGCGATCCTCCTTGATCGCGCGTGGTGGTTCTTCACCTCGGTGCGCGTCGCCCTCTGGCTGATCGGCACGACGATCTTCTGGGTGCTCTTCGCCACCCTCGCCCAATCGACGCTGCCGACGACAATCAGCCGTGACATTCCGCCGCTTACCGGGTTGATGCGCCGCTGGGCAGATTGGTCGGTCTGGGAGTCGCCGATTTTCTTGCTCACCCTCGGCCTGTTGACCGTCAGCATCATCTGCGGCGGCATGATTGCCCGCTGGCCGGGCATCGCGCAGCGCGTCTGGCGTCCGAGCATCCGCACCTCGACCGGCTTCTTCAGTGCGGTCAAGACCGCGACGACGGTTGACGGCGGATCACCGGAAGCGAGCCGGGACGCCTTTACGACGACGCTCGGCAGTCACCGCTATCGTGTCCTCTCGTGGCGAGACGAGAAGAGCGGCGCGACGCACCTCTACGCGGACAAGAATCGCTTTAGCCTGCTGGCGACCTACCCGTTTCACACCGGGCTGGTGCTGCTGATGTTCGGGGCGGTGATCGCCTCGAGCTTCGGGTGGCGCGAAATCGGCTTCCTCGTGCCGGACGGTTCGACGCGCGCTGTCGGGCACGGCACGGGCCTGAGCGTCAAGAACGATGGTTTCGTGGATGTCTATTATGACGACGCCCGCCCGAAGGACTATTACTCCGATGTGGAGATCATCAAGGATGGGCAGCCCGTGAAGGCGGGGCGCCTGCGCGTCAATAGCCCCCTCTCATACGGAAGCGTCTCGCTCCATCAGGCCACCTTCGGGCAGGCGGCCAAATTCCTCATCACGGACGCCGCGACGGGCGCCGTGCTCTGGAATGACAGCGTGCCGGTCTTCGTCTCCTCGAACCGCACCTTCGCACAGCAGTTCGTCGACGCGGCGGGCGAGATGGAGCCGACGGGCGTGCAGCGGCTGGACGATCTCGGCGTCACGCTGCGGATTGTCGGATCGGCCGGATCGCTGGATGAGAAGATCGGTGTCGGCCAGATGGCGGTCGCGGTCTTCGATAACCGGGCGGCGAAGGCGGGCGCGGGCCCAATTGGCACCGGCAGACTCGATCCCGGCGGCGCGGTCACGATCGGCGGGTTGACTTTCCAGTTCCAACGCGAGGTGCGCTTCACGGGCCTGCAAATCACCCATAACCCCGGCCTGCCGATCATCATTCTGGCCGCCGCCTTGATCTTCTTCAGCACGATCATTACCTTCTACATCCCGCATCGCCGCGTCCGCGCATTGGTAGTGCCGCGCGGCGATGGTGGTGCGACAATGCACCTGGGGGCGCAGGTGAAGTTGGACCTGTTCGGGGCGCGCGAGTTCGAGAAACTGACGGGCGAAATACGGGCGAAAGTCGCCGCGTCCGTAGATGATGAGCATACGGCCGCTGTCCGCGATGAGTCGGAGGCGGTTCCGGTTGCCGGTGATTGAGCGGCACAATGGCGTGCCGATGAAAGGGTGATGGCCGATGCTTGGCGCATTGAAGTTCTCCTCGTACTGCCTGTATGGCGCGTTTGTCTGTGCGATTGCCGCCACCGTCCTCTACGCGGTCTACGGGGTCGGCCTCTTCCGCCTCCGCGCGGCGCGCGTGCAGACATCGGCGGGCAACACCATCGCGGCGGGCGTCACGGCGCACCGGGCGACCGGCCCCCCGACGATGGCGGGGTATCTGGCGACCTACATGCAGCGCTCGGCCCTGCTTTTCATGGTCGGCGCGCTCCTCTTCCGCACGATCGTCTCGAAGCGCGGGCCGTACGGGAACATGTACGAGTTCGCGCTCGCCTTCGCCACGACGATCTGCCTCGCCTACTATGTGATGTCGCGCTTCTACCCCGTCAAGGCGCTCGGCGCGCTGGCGATGGCGGCTGCGTCAGCGATCATGTACTACGCGCTCTCGCGCCCCGCCACCGAGAAGCAGGTATCCGGGTTGATTCCGGCCTTGCAGAGCAAGTGGATCGCCATCCATGTGCCGATGGCGATGCTCGCCTACGGCTTCTTCACGATTGGCTTCGCGGCGGGCGCGATGTACCTGATCCAGGAGCGGCTGCGCAGCGATAAGTTGCCGTCGCTGGACGTGCTCGACGAGGTCGGCTACCGCGCGACCGTCGTCGGCTTCCCTCTGATGTTCCTCACCCTCGTGCTCGGCGGCATCTGGGCCTCCGAGGCATGGGGCGGCTTCTGGACATGGGACCCGAAGGAGACATCGGCGCTCGTCACCTGGCTCATCTACGCCTTCTACATGCACGCCCGCGTCGTGCGCGGCATGAAGGGGCGCGGCACGGCGATCATCCTGCTCGTCGGCTTCGCGGCGACGCTCTTCACCTACTACGGCAACTACTGGTTCACGGGCCTGCATGGGTTCGTCGGCCCCGGTGGGCTCGGTGGAGACTGAGCGGATGGCGGAAAATGCTTCCGACGCGGTAACGCCGGAGGCCGCGCCTCCGTTGCGCACGTTGCCGCGCGGCGTGCAGATGGGCGTCGGCTTGCTGCTCGTCGTCGCCATTGTCCTCGGTGTCGTCTTCTTCAACCGGGAGAATGGCGGCGGCGGGCTCACCAATCCGGGCCGCACCGTGCCGCGCGCCGGTGACCGGCTCGCCGCATTGCCGCTGACGACCGCCGACGGGCAGCCGTTCGATCTCGCCACCTTGAACGGCCACCCGGTCTGGATCAACTTCTGGGCGTCGTGGTGCGGACCGTGCAAGGCGGAGATGCCCGATTTGCAGTCGGTCTATACCCAGGAACGGGCGGCGCATCCCGATCTCATCCTGCTTCTCGTCAATACTGCCGATGTGCGACAGGACGGCCTGAAGTACTACCAGGACTTGCGCATGACCGGCACACTGGTCTTCAATAATGGCTCGAACGACATCGGGCCATACCGGATCGCCAACTTCCCGACGCACCTGATGGTGGACCGCAACGGGATCGTCCAGCGCGTCCTCCAGCAGCCGCTCGACCCCGAGACGGCGCGCCAGGAACTGGCCCGAATCACCGGGTAGCGCGGTGTCATGCTCGCGAATTGCGCCGACTGCGCGCGCATGATACGATTTCCGCCGATGGGCCTGTAGCTCAGCGGTAGAGCAGTGGACTTTTAATCCATTGGTCGTGGGTTCGAATCCCACCGGGCTCACCAGATTTCCCTTATATATAAGCAAAAACCGCCCTGCTCATCTGAGCGGTTTTCGTCTTTGTCCTATTACTTCACCATTACTTCACCGATACTTTTAGGCGACGCCGAAGAGGGCCGCGCCGATGGCATCCGCCGCATCCCGCTGCATGGACGGCAGGACGTGTGAGTAGGTGTCGAGGGTGATGCTGATACTGGCGTGCCCCAATCGCTCGCTGACGACCTTCGGATTGACGTTGTGCAGTAAGAGCAGCGTCGCGCAGGTGTGGCGCAAGCCGTGCAGGGTGATCCGGGGAAGGGCGGCATCGTCGGGGCGATCCGCTTGCCGCTGCTTCTCAATCCGTGCCAGCAGCGCGAAGTATTCGCGGTCAACATTGCGCGGGTGAAGCCACTTGCCGTCAGCGGTTGTGAAGACGAGATCGTGCCCGCGCCGCTCGTCAGTCCATGCGCGGCGTAGGAACGCTTGCCGCTCGCGATGCGCTTTCAAGGCGGCAAGGCACGATGAATCGAGTTCAATGGTACGCCGCCCGCTCTTGGTCTTCGGCTCACCGATGGACACGGTCCCGTTCACGTCCACAAGCGTCTGATGCACGCGGATCAATCCCTTCGTCATGTCCACGTCCTGCCAGCGCAAGCCGAGTGCTTCGCCGCGTCTCATACCCGTTGTGAGCAGCACGAGCCACAGCGGGGCGTAGGGCGCGTTGTGGGACGCTGTGAGGAAAGTTCGGGCTTCGGTGGCGTTCCATACCTGCACCTGCGGTCGCGCGCCCTTCGGCGGTCGCACGGCGTCGGCGACGTTGCGATAGACGAGCGATTGCTCATAGGCGTGCTGCAAGGCTTCGCGCATGATGCTGTGCAGGTACTTGACCGTGCGCGGCGACAAGCCGCCCGTCTTGCCGTCCATCCGCCCGCCGCGCAACTTCGCGCTGTAGAGTTCTTGCAGGTGCGTCGCCGTCAGTCGCGTGAGCATGACGCCACCGATGGCGGGGATGAGATGCGAACGGGCGTAACTCTCGTAACTCGCGAACGTCGATGGCCGGGTGTTGTGCTGGGCGTACGATTCAAGCCAGTGCATGAGGTATTCGCCCGTCGTCATTTTGCTGCCGTCAACCGCCGTGCCGCGTTCGATCTCGACAAGCCACTCGGCAAGACGAACCTCTGCCGCCTTCTTCGTCTTGAATGATGCCGACCGCTGCCGCCGCTTCCCGGTCACGGCATCGCGGGGATATTCCACCCGTGCGAGATACGCGACACCTTGCGGCCCGGTTGTCTTCTGGATAGAACCTGCCATTATGCTTCTCTCTTTCCAAGTGCGGTTTCGATGATCGCGACGGCGGTTGAATAGACCATCTGCTTCTGTTCCAATAGCGCGATTGCCAACGCTTCAACAGCCACCCAGTTTTCGCGTAGCAACGTGCGCGTTTTCCGCGTGAGGCTATTTTCTTCGCGGCTGTCGTGACCATCGGGATAGATCACTTTGAGGTAATAGCGTATGTCCTCTAAGCTCGACTTTCCCCATTTGGCATGAGATGAAGCGGCGGGGTATGCTCGATACCACTCGACCAAGAGGAGGTACCGATGCATACCCTACCGCCCGCGATGATACTGCTGCTGCGCCCCTTCG
>JBPCMC010000358.1:0-22003 GCA_051002645.1 Thermomicrobiales bacterium | reverse complement strand
GCGTTCCGGTGATCGGTCGGCCCGCCATGTTATCGAAACTCAGCTCTTGATTATTTGGGCCGTCCACGCGCATCCACAGTCCCGCCCAGTTTTCCACCGCGTCCGCCTTCACTGTGCCCGTCATGCGAACGCGCGTGCCGCGATAGGCATTCGGAACGAACGACCGCATCAATGTGCCGAAGCCGGACGGATCGGGCACTTTCGCGCGCAGGTAGGCGCTGCCGGCGCCATGCTGCATCACATGAGGATCGATGCCGTCGTCGTAGTCATCGGGATGGCTCCCCCAGAGTCCCCAACCGACGAGGCCGTCCGCGAAATCGAGGTTGCTCGGCTGACCAACCGTGCTCGCTGTAACGACGGGCGGCGCGGCAGCAACCATTTGTGCGGTGACGAATAGATTTCGCGCTTGCTGGGTCGCGGGGATATTCACTACGGTACCCTGCCGCCGCTGGAGGGCGGCGACGGCAGCGGCCGCCGTTGCCGCCACCGAGCCGATTAGCAAACTGCGGCGCGTGATTGTGCTCCCGCGACCGGCCGTTGCCCTGGCGTCCGCGTGACCCCGCATCCGGTCGAGGATCATCTCGCCACGATTGGCCGCTTCGTGCGCCGGGAACGTGAAGGCGGCTGGCACTGCGGCATCACTCGTGCATTCCCGTTGCACCCGCGCATCGAGGGCGGCGAGGAATGCACGCTCCGGCACAATCGCCGCCGCCGCCAGGCAAACGGCGTGATGCGTCGCACCGAGTTCATCCGGGATCATCAAGTCATCGGGCAGATCAGCGATGGGCTTCATACGTGTTCCTCCTGCCGGTATTGGCCGCGCAAGGTGGTGAGCGCGCGATGGATGAGCAACTTGACCGCCCCCTCGCTCCGCCCCAGCACGATGGCAATCTCGGCGATGTGCAGCGCGCCGAAGTACCGGAGCGTGAGGGCGTCGCGCTGGCTGGCGGAGAGCGCGCGGATGCGCGCGTGCAGGCAATCTTCCTGCTCGCGCCAGACGATGTGCTGCTCGGGCAGCGGCGACGCATCGGCGAGCGATCCGGCGACATCCGCGATGGCAACGGTGCCGCGATAGCGCCGCTGATGATCGCGCAAGGTGTGACGCGCGATCCCGAAGAGCCACGCGCCAACCGTCCCACGCCCCGCAAAGGAACCGAGGCTCGCCAACGCGCTGCTGACCGTGCTCGCTGTCAAGTCCTCCGCGTCGGCCGCATTGCTAGTGTGATGATAGAAATAGCGATAGAGCGGCGTGACATAGATTCGGTAACTGGCCGCGAATGCACTCGCGGTGAGCGGCGTACTCACATCACATCGCCCGTCCCGGATCGTCGATTCGCTTCGCACCGTGATCCCATCCGTTCCGTATCCCGCATCGTATCGCTGGATCGCCGTCGTCACACGCGGCAGCCGTACGGGAACATTCCCTATTCTGTATGTCGCGGATTCGGATGGAAAGTTACGCCCCCAAAACAAAACTCCCCTCTCCTTTGCTTGGCAGCAAAGGAGAGGGGGCCGGGGGGTGAAGTTTATCAGCCCGCCGTCATTGCGGCGGCCTCGTCGCGGATGTCCTGGAAGGCGGCGGTGCTCAGGTATCGCTCGCCCGTGTCCGGCAGGACGACGACGATCAGTTTGCCCGCGCTCTCCGGCCGGGCCGCGACCTGCACCGCGCCCGCCGCCGCCGCGCCGCAGGAGATGCCGACGAGTAGCCCCTCCTCGCGAATGATGCGCCGCATCATGGCGATCGCCTCGTCACCCGAAACGCTCACCACATCGTCGAGCAGGTCCACGTTGAGGACCTCCGGGATGAAGTTCGCGCCGAGGCCCTGAATCTTGTGCCCGGCCGGCTTGAGGTCGTCGCCCGCCCGCCGTTGCGCGATCAGCGACGACTCGCTCGGCTCGACCGCGATGATCTGCAACCCCGGCTTCATCGGCTTGAGCACCTCCGCGACGCCCGTCAGCGTGCCGCCCGTGCCCACACCGCCGACGATGATGTCCACCGCGCCGTCGGTATCCTCCCAGATCTCCACCGCCGTCGTCTCACGATGAATCTTCGGGTTGGCCGGGTTCTTGAACTGCTGCGGCATCCAGGCGTTCTTGTGCTCCGCGACAATTTGCTCCGCCCGCGCCACCGCGCCGTTCATCCCCTGCGCCGCCGGAGTGAGGATCAGTTCCGCCCCATACGCCCGCAGGAGCATCCGGCGCTCCAGGCTCATGCTGTCCGGCATCGTGAGAATGAGGTGATAACCGCGCGCTGCCGCCGCCCAGGCGAGGCCGATGCCCGTGTTGCCGCTCGTCGGCTCGACGATCAGCGTCTCCTGATTAATGATGCCGCGCTCCTCCGCGTCCCCCAACATGCTGACGGCGATGCGATCCTTGACGGAGAAGCCCGGCGTCAGCGCCTCCAGTTTGGCGACCACCCGCCCCGGCAGCCCGGCGGCGACCCGGTTCAGTTGCACGAGCGGCGTGTTGCCAATCAATTCCCAGGCGTCTTTGGCGATCTTCGGGCGTACGCGGCGGTTGAGCGTGGTCTGCGCCATGATGCATCACTCCTTCTGCGGTATGCTGTGCGATGCCGGGGTTCTTGGCCTCGGTCGGATACATATTCATCGCATCAGCGGTGAGGTTTGTCAAGAATACGCGGGGAAGGAGATTAGGAGTTAGGATGAAGAATCTCCTCGTCTTTCAGTCCGGTGGGGTGACGGCGGTGATCAATGCGAGCCTCGTCGGTGTGGTGCGGGAGGCGATGGCGCATGGTGAGGTCGGGGAGATCATTGGCGCGCGGGCAGGCATTCGCGGGCTGCTCGACGATGATCTGATCGACCTGCGCCGCCAATCTGCCCAGACGCTCGCCCGCGTGCGCGATACGCCCTCCGCCGCGCTCGGCAGCACGCGGCATAAGCCGTCGGACGACGACATCGCCCGCGCCCTCGATGCGCTCCGGCAGCTGAACGTCGGCTACGTCTGTCCGATTGGCGGGAACGATTCGGCGGACACCGCGCATCGTCTCCATCTGGCGGCGCAGGCGGCGGGGTTGGAGATGAACTTCGTCACTGTGCCGAAGACGATCGACAACGACCTGCCGCACACCGACCACACGCCGGGCTTCGCTTCGGTTGCGCGGACCGTGGCGCGGATGACGCGCGAAACGGCGTGCGACACCGCAGCGCTGCCGCTCTTCCCCGTCAAATTGCTCGAAGTAATGGGGCGGGACGCGGGCTGGGTCGCCGCCGCTACCGCGCTCGGGCAGGAGGACCCCGACGACGCGCCGCACCTCATCTTCCTGCCCGAGCGCCCGCCGAGCGCATCGCAGGTGCTCGATGAGATTGCGGCGGTCGTTGCGCGTGTCGGCTGGTGCGTCGCGGTCGTGCCGGAGACGCTGCGCGACCCGGACGGCAACCCGATTGGCGGCACCGGGACGTACGTGGACCCCTTCGGCCACCCGTACCCCGCCAGCCCGGTCGCCACGCTCGCCGCGACATTGGAGCGGGAGCGCGGATTGCGCGCCCGTTTCGATAAGCCGGGCACCCTCGCCCGCATGATGCCCGCCCCGCAGGATTTGGATGAGGCGGAAGCGTGCGGTCGGGAGGCGGTGCGCCGCGCGGTGGCGGGCGAGAGCGACCGGATGGTGACCATCGAGCGCGTCTCCGATGATCCCTATACCGTCACCTACGGCGTCACCCCGCTCGGCGGCATCGCCAACATCGTCCGCAGCCTGCCGGACGAGTTCATCGCGCCGCACGGTCGCGGCATCACCGATGCCTTCCGCCGTTACGCCCAGCCCCTTCTCGGCCCCGACCCATTCCCACCCTTCGGGCAGTTGGAGCGGAAGCCGATTCCGCCCGCCGTAGCGCAGTAGCGGGCCAGATGCAGCAATCCGATGGCAGCCCAAAGGAATCGACAGATGTCACTCACGTTGACCGATTGGCGCAGCTGGGCACGCTGCCACGCATGCCCCGAGGCGCTGGTGTATTCGTCCGCGAGAGAAACGATCTGTTCTTCGCTGTCGGAACGATGAGGCCGGAAATCGCAGCGCTATTCGGCTGGACGCAAGGCAATATATGGCTGCACGAACGCGACCGCGCGTACATCACCGCCACCAAGCGCGTCTTCCCAGACCTCCTTGCCGCGATAGAAGAACTGCTCGCTAATCCCTTATCTATACATAGGGATCGGCGGAGCACGCACGCGGCATATTTCGTCATTACGCGAGCGTCGCTACAGCAGCACGGCATGGTCACTACGAGCCCGAACAGACTCGTGGACGGTGTGGTAAAGTGGATACAGACGGACGATGGCGCCTATCTCCGTCTCACCCATTTCAGTCCGGTCTATCAGAATCAAGGGTTGGCACAGGTATGGCCGTAAAAGCAGCATTCTTTTCTTCCGATGGCGTTGTCGCGCTGGACCTCCATCTGGACCAGCAGCACGAGCGTGTCGCCTCCGCGCCGGACTCGGATTTTGCCCCCGGTTCGCTGCTGTGGTTCTATTGGGACGAAGAAAAACTCGCGCGCGGGGAACACGAGTTCCTCGGTATCGAAGTGTCGGAGATTCGCTCGTTACGGGACGAAGATATCGAGTACATTCGCGCGATGCCCCTACCACGTATCGACCTGCCGGAAGCCGGACTTTCGGACGTGACAGTCGCGGATGTCCTGCAATGGGCGAAACACTATGATGGTCGCTCGCGCGCCCAGCCCGACCGCCGCCATGTCGCAGCGACCTAAGATAACGCTTTGCAAAGCCATGAATCTTCTGAGATATAAAAGATATACTGGCAAAGTCGAAGTGGACGTGAAGACTGGCACGTTGTTCGGCGAGGTGCTCAATCTCCGTGATGTCATCACGTTTGAGGCAGACAATGTCGCCGATATCGAACGGGAATTCCACACATCGATAGACGAATACCTCGCGTGGTGTACACGGGACGGCGTGGAACCGGAAAAGCCATATTCCGGCCAATTCCGGCTTCGCACGACGCCGCAACGCCACCGCATGATCGCGCTCGCGGCGGCATGTGAGGGGAAGAGCATCAACGCATGGGTCGATGAAACGCTCGCCGAAGCCGCCGCCCGCGAACTCGCCGAGTCGGGAGTGAACACGGCATAATGCCGTCTACCGCGCCGCAGTCTCATCCCTTCCTATTGTTTGGACGGCTGGCGTTCCCGCGAGTCGCGCACGATTCGCTCCATCGTGCCGGTATCGTCGTACAGGGCGCTGGAGAAGGGCGGTTTGGAGATTGAAGATTCGCGGGGAGGCGCCCTGCCGGGTTATCGGCATCCCACCAGGGGACTTTCAGACTGCCGACGAACCACTTTCCCCAAGCGGGAAGCTCGGCAGGAGTCGCGCGATCAGGGCGATGAATATTCCCAGGTCGAACGGCTTGAAGAGGAACGCCGTGTGCGGCACCCCGTCCACCGTCCCCCGCCCCGCCGCGCTCATCAGCACGAGCGGGATTTCCCTGTTCGTCGGGTCACCCCGCATCGTCCGCGCGAACTCGCGCCCGTCCATCAGCGGCATCATCACGTCGCTGATTACCAGGTCGAACCGCTCCTCTGCGAGGCGACGCAATCCTTCCCGGCCATTGGGCGCGAGCACGACCCGATATCCTTCCTCCTCGAGGAGCGAGCGTGCGAGATCGGCGATGGCGGCCTCATCCTCAACGATCAGGATGGTTGTCGTCATGTCGCTCCTCGGGCGGGGCGAACGCCGTATGTGACGCCGTGTCGCGTCCGGCGGCGGACGATCGCGCGACGCCCGTGAGGATCGCCTCCGCGCTCGCGAAGGTGTCCTCGACCGCGATGCCTTGATTGGTGATCCGGAACTCCCGGATCGCCCCGTCGTACTCGCCCTCGCGCATCTTCAGGATCGAGATCAGGCGATAGAGTTGCGAGTGCAACTCGACGGTGCGGAGGAAGAGCATGTTCTCGACGAGCCCCGCGCCACCGTCGAGCGGGTTCGTCGCCGATGGGCCGAAGAACTCCGGGATTTCCATCGACATGACGGTGGTCACACCGCGCGCCCGCAGTTCGTTGGTCAGCGCCGCGAGGAAACGGTGGAACTGTGCAGGCGCCAGTGCGGCCTGTCGGAAGCCGTCGATCCCGTCGATGAAGAGCCGCCGCACCCCCCGGCGTTCCACCGTATCGAGCAGCCGCTGGGCGAGAGCGTCGAGGATCTGCTCGACGGTTGGCTGCCAGAGGATAGCGAGCGTCCCCTCCGTGACGGCACCGCCGAGGCCGAGGCCGAGCAGATCCGCGACGGCGTCTCGGCGAAGCCGAAGTGCAGACCCTGCTGCCCCTCGCGGACACCGGCGGCGAGGAAGTGCAATCCCAAGAGCGTCTTGCCCGTCCCCGATGCACCGAGCAGGAGCGTCGTCGTGCCGGTGAGGAGACCCCGGCCCATCATCTCGTCCAAGCGGGGGATGCCGACTAGCATCCGCGATCGCTCCCCGTCGAGCTCGGGAGATGCGATGGCATAGCGAGCATCGGTGCGCGGGTAGACGACCATCCCGTCGTCGGTGAGCACGTAACTGTGATCGCCGCGCAGCATGTCCTTGCCCCGGAACTTGGTGACGGTCAGGAGTCGGTGCGCGTAGACCGCGCTCCGCTCGTCGCGCAGTTCGATAATCCCGTCGGCCATCGTGTGTTCCGCCGCCGCGTTATCCGGCGTCGGGCGGGTGAGCAGGACGGCGGTGCAGCCGACGGCCTCGATGAAGAGCTGGAGCTGCTGGATGAAACGGCGCAGGCCGAGATCGGAGCCGACGATTTCGCGCGCCGTTGCCACCCCATCGATGATCAGGAGCGTCGCATCGTGATCGCGCACCGCGCGCCGGGTAATATCCAGCAGCCCGGTCAGCCCGTCCTCCTCCAACGTCTGGAAGCCGCTCACGTAATAGAGCGCATCACCGATGATCGTCCCATCATAGAAGGAGAGCGCGCGGAGATGACCGAGCATGCGGGCGTGGGACTCCGAGACCATCGTCAGGTAGACGGCGCGACCACCGGCGGCGACGTGGGCGAAGGCGAGTTGATTGCCGAGAATCGTCTTCCCGGCGCCGGGCATCCCCTGCACCATGTAGACGCCGCCGCGCAAGAACCCACCCCGGAGGATCGCGTCGAGGCCGGGGATACGCGTGGGGATGGTTTCGAGGGGTGGTTGCTGCGGTTCACTGTCGCTCAACGGGTTCCCTACTTTCCGCTTGCCGCCCAGGTCACACGGCAGAAAACATCGGTAGGGTGAGCATCGATACCGACGGTTCCATAGTAACATAGCAGGTCTGTGCACGATTGATGCCACAGCGACGCGCCGGTGTGGCGGCGCCTGTATCATCGGGCACGGATTTGCGTCGCTACACGAGCACGGCATCGGCGGCGAGTCCGGTGGCGATGAACTGGCGCACGACCGTGCTGATACTTACCTGCTGCGCCACCGCCAGCGCTTCCAGCGCGATGCGTTGCGCGGGATGGCTCCCCGCCCGCATCATCCTCACCCGGAGCTGCGGGAAGGGGGCGGGATGACGGCCCCGATGATTGTGCTCCTCGGCAACGACTCCGCCGCCCTCGCCATGCTCCATACATTGTCCGCCACCGCAAGCTATCGGACCCTCCGCTGCCGCCCGCAGGAGGTGACGGATGCGCACGCCGTGGTGAAGCGCGCGGAAGCGGACCTCGTGATCCTCGATCTCTGGGCGTCGCGGCACGAGGATGGCTGGGCGTTCCTCCGCCATCTGTGGGCCGACCTCGACACCACGCACATCCCGGCGATCGTCATTACCGCTGAAGAGGATGTGTTGCCGATGGCGGTTGACGTACTGCGGATGCTGCACTGCCATGTGCTGCGCAAGCCGCTGGACGACCGAGGGTTGCTACGCACGATCGCAACCGCGCCCGGGCTTCCACCCGCTACTGACGCACGGCGCAGGTCTCCGCCCGTAGCGGTGTTCCGGGCCGCACAGACCGATGATTCCCTCCGCGCCACGGGCGGCGCATGATGGCTGCGGATGAGCGGCGGGAAGATGCGGATTTGCTGCATCGGATCGCGCAGCGTGACCCGGCGGCTATTTCCCTGCTCTATGACCGCTACGGCGGTATCGCCTTCGCGCTCGCCTGCCGTCTCCTCCGCAACCGCGACGCGGCGGAGGACATCGTGCAGGAGGCGTTCCTCAATGTCTGGCGGCGCGCATGTTCCTATGATCCGACGCGCGGGACGGTGCGCACCTGGCTGCTGACCGTCGTACACCATCAGGCCATCAACCATCTGCGCGCCGTCCGCTCGCGAGGCGGTGCGGCGGCGGACATTGACGCCATGCCGTGGCTCGCAGGGGCCGAGGACATCGCCGCGACGGTAGCGGCCGGGATGGAAGCGAAACGGGTGCGCACAGCGCTCGCGATGCTCCCGCCGGAGCAGCGGGAGGTCATCGTACTGGCCTACTTCGGCGGCATGAGCCACAGCGAGATCGCCGCGCGCGACGCCCTCCCGCTCGGGACGGTGAAGGGGCGGATGCGCCTGGGGCTGGAGAAGCTGCGCGCTTCCCTACGGTCGTGGGAGGTCGATGCGACCCGAACCGCCAGGAATCATGAGGCATCCACAGGATGGGGAGGGTACAATCCCTGAAGGTTAAGCGCGTTCCCATGCCTGAGAGCCTCGTCCTCCTGCATCTGCCACCTCATGCCGGTGTCGTCGTACAGGGCGGAGGGGAAGGGCGATCAGGCGTGCGGAGATTCGCGGGGAGGCACCCTTCCGGGTTGACGTAAACCACGAACCGCAGGTCTCGTGTCGCTACCTTTCCGGTGATCTCCCAGCAACCCGGCGTCGGCACGTCAATCCCTGTCGCTTGATAACCGATTTGGCTGTAGCCATCGGGGATGGAGGCATCGACTGGCAGCGCGGCCCCATCGAGCCGCCTGCCGGTGATGGTCAGCTTGCCGCTATCGGAGTGCCACCAGAGGACTTTCAGGCCGCCGACGAACCACTTTCCCTGATAGGATGGCGCAAGCCCCGCCCACAAGGCATCGTTGCCGTACCAGGTCTCTGTAAAGTGTGCGGTATTCGCGTCGGGCGGTCGGGTCGTCGTGAAGGGTGTCACCGGACATCCCGCAGATGCTTGTGTTGCGGGCGACGTGGCAACCGTTGTCGGAGGGACCGGCGATGTGGTCGGTTGAATTGGCGCGACAGTTGGGCCGGTCGCCGTACACGCGGCAAGGAGCACCGCCACAATCGGCGCGAGCAGGGCTGCTTTCGACACCTTGTACACCATACGACACTCCTACGATGATTCGCAGTATATACCGCTCATACAACGCGGCACGGCGAGCGGTTCCATCAACCACTTTCCATCCCCTATGCTAGAATCGCGGTGCGGGACCGGCCCCACAGCGCGCCGTGGCCCGCGTTATGCTGCTTTGGGGCAAACTTTCGTTCGTGCGACGCGGGGAAGCCCGTTTCCCCGGTACATTTTCAGGAGGAACGAGATGCAGGTTCATGAGAATGTGGCGGGGCTGATGCGCGCGCTCGGCAGCGCGGTGGCCGTCAATGAGGATGCGTCGAGCGTAACGGTCAGTGATGCGGGCGCGGTGCGCGGTGACCTGATGGACACGCTCGCCTGGAACGCCGCCTTCGGGCAGAACGGCGTCAAGGAGGCATCCATCTGGCTGATCCGCGCGATTGGCGAGCAGGTCGGCGTCATCCCCGCCTCGATCCACGACTATTACATGGCGGCGGGACGCGGCGAGTTCTCCAATGTCACCGTCCCCGCCTGCAATATCCGCGGCATGACCTACGACACCTCCCGCGCCGCCCGCCGTGCCGCCCAGTCGCTCGACGCGAAGGCGCTCATCTACGAGATCGCCCGCTCCGAACTCGGCTACACCGGGCAGGGGCCGGAGGAATTCGCCGCCCAGGTGATCGCCGCCAGCATCCGCGAAGGATACGAGGGGCCCGTCTTCATCCAGGGCGACCATGTGCAGGTCAACGCGAAGAGCCACGCGAAGGACGCAGACGCGGAAATCGCCGGGATGCACGACCTCATCAAGCGCGAGATGGCGGCGGGTTTCTACAACATCGACATCGACACCTCGACGCTCGTGGACCTCGACAAGGGGTCGCTGGACGAGCAGCAGAACGTCAACTACATGCTCGCCGCGCACTTCACGCACTTCATTCGCGGCCTCCAGTTCGGCGATCTGACCGTCTCGGTCGGCGGCGAGATTGGCGAGGTCGGCGGCAAGAACAGCACCGTCGAGGAACTCCATGCCTTCATGCAGGGGTACGAGCGCGCCCTCACGACGCTGAACGCGGAGGCGGTCGGCATCTCGAAGATCAGCGTCCAGACCGGCACGTCGCACGGCGGCATCGTCCTGCCGGATGGGACGGTGCAGAAGGTGAGCGTGGACTTTGATACGCTCGGCAAACTCTCCGAGGTGGCGAAGAGGCAGTACGGCCTCGGCGGCGCGGTACAGCACGGCGCGAGCACGCTGCCGAAGGAGGCGTTCAACGAGTTCTCGAAGGCGGATGCCATCGAAGTGCATCTCGCGACGGGCTTCCAGAACCTGATCTTCGACCACCCCGCGCTGCCCGCGAACCTCAAGGAGCAGGTCTACACCTGGCTGCGCGAGCACCGGCAGGAGGAGCGCAAGGAGGGCATGACCGACGAGCAGTTCTACTACACCACCCGCAAGCGCGGCTTCGGTCCGGCGGGCATCAAGGAGGCGTGGTGGAACATGCCCGCCGAGAGCAAGACGGCGATCATGACCGATCTGCAAGCAGAATTCCGCGTCATGTTCGAGCGACTCGGCATCGCCGGCACCGCCGCGAAGGTGGATGAAACGGTCACGCCCGTCAAGTCCGCTCAGCCCATGCCAGAGTCCATGCGCGCGACCGTTGTGGACTGAGAACTGAGAACATAGTGCGGGGCGGCCTGCGGGCCGCCTCTTCCAATGTGAGAGAGACAGTTATTCGACGCCTCCATTGCGCCGCGTAGTAAACTACCTGTGGAGGCGCATCACATGGCAACGGCACGACGCGAAGACGAAGATCAAGACACGGTCATCCGCGAGACGCTGGGAGTATGCGGGGGATATCCCTGCATCGGGAACACCCGAATCCCCGTCCGTGCGATTGTCGAGGCGTTGCATGCCTACGGAAGCGCGGAGGCTGTGGCAAAGTATTTCCCACAATTGAGCCGCGCCCAGGTCGATGCCGCGCTCGCGTACTACGCCGATCACCCCGCCCGCGTCGATGAGGATATTGAATCCAACAACCGTGCGTTCGCGGAACTCGTCTCCCGCACTCGCTGATGGCGGGACTGGGCGTCCGAATCTATACGGACGAGCTTATAGACCCCGCGCTGGCCGTCGGACTCCGTCAGCGGGGGTATGACGCGATGAGTTGTCATGAAGCCAAGCGTAATAATCAGCGCATTTCGGACCGCGATCAACTGATCTTCGCCACCCATGATGGGCGAGCAATCCTCACGAACAACACGCGCGACTTCGTCCCGCTTGACGTGCGATGGAAGCGTCAAGGGCGGTCACATGCGGGCATCACGGTCTATGCCGGTATGCCTCCGCTCGGTGATTTACTGCGCCGCGTCATCCGCCATCTGGACACGACGCCCGAGATGCAGGATGACACGCTGCTTTGGCTCCCATGACAGCAGGAAGGGTCGAGAGAATGCGCGATTGGTTCACGGTGCCGGAGGGAGAGACAGATGAGGAACACCTGACGCCGGAGGCGTTCCTTGCGGTGCGGTTGCAGCGGCTGAATCTGACGGCTGAGCAGGCCGCTGTGCCGCCGACGGTGCTGCTCACCTTCCAGTCCGACATCGCGGAGCAATTCGTCCATGAGACACACGCGCGCCCGGTGGGGCAGGGGTTCTCGTTCGAGACCAGCACGCCGATGTGGTGCGGCACGCTCGGCGCCGCGCCGGTGATGATCGCCAAACTGCCGATTGGCGCGGCGGCGGCCACCATCGCCGTCGAATTGTTGATTGCCTGCGGCGCGCGGACCTTCGTGATGGCGGGGAATGCAGGGAGTCTGACGCCCGACGCGCCCATCGGCGCCATCATCGTGCCGACGGGTGCGCTACGAGAGGAGGGCGTCTCCTATCATTACCTGCCGCCCGATGCCGAGCCAGCGCCCGATGCCGAACTCGTCGGAGGGCTGGTCGCCGCCACCGAGATGCGCGGGCGCACGCCGCTCACAGGCCGCGTCTGGACGACGGATGCGATCTTCCGCGAAATGGGCTGGAAGGTGCGGCAATACGGCGCGGCAGGTATCCTCGCCGTCGAGATGGAACTCGCCGCCCTGCTCGCGGTCGCACAGGCGCGCGGCGTACGCTTCGGCGCGGTGCTCGCCATCTCCGATGAACTCTTCCACCCCTGGCTACCCGGCTGGCACGCGGACGACTATGCCACCGGCCGCACCCTCGCCGCCAACGTCGCCCTCGATGTCGCAGCGGCGATCAACGCTTCGCGTAGGACTGAGAACTGAGGACTGAGGACTGAGTGTGAAGGTTCCCGCTTAGTCCTTAGTCCTTAGTCCTTAGTCCCCCCGGCTACGGCTACGGCCGGGTGACATAGCCGACGAATCCGCCGAGACCGAGGGTGCCGGCCGCCTCGATGCGGGGTTCGGAGTACGCCTTGCCGGGTTCCCAACTATTGCCGCCCCAGGCATTGATGCCGCCGCGATACCCCGCCGCCGCCGCCGCGTTCCAGACGCGCGCGTTCGACTCGCCGTACGGATAGCAGATGTAGCGCACCGGCCAACCGACACGCGCGCTGAGGTCCGCCTTGCTCTGCTGCATCTCGTAGGCGAGCTGGCTATCACCGATGCGCGTCAGGAAGGGGTGACTGACGGTATGACTCTCGATATCGTTGCCAGTGCGAATGAGATTGACGAGTTGCTCGTCCGAGAGCGCGCTACGTCCGGTGATGATGAAATAGGTCGCGATGAAACCCCGCTGCTGCAGGATGGGGAAGGCAATCGCCTGGTCGGCATTCGCGTCATCGAAGGTGATCGCAACGGGCTTATCGGGCAGGGTCCGACCGCCGAACATCGCTTCATAGAGCTGCGCAATCGTGACGGTGTGATAGCCGTTCTGCTTCAGCCAGTCCATCTGCGCGGTGAAATCGCTCGCAGAGGTGAAATAGCGGGACGGGGCGCCGATGTGGTGATAGACCATGACGGGGATATGGAAGGCGATGGGCGGTGTCGCCTGCGATGGCGCGCGACCGATCCAGTCCGCCGGATACTTGCGGGCGTCGAACCCCGGCCGACCGAGGGGCAGCATCACGACATCGTCCGCCTTGCTCGCGTGGTCGGGCCGCCACGCCAGTGCGCCCCGCTCGAAGAACTGGACGCTCATGCCATCCTGCCCGAACTCCTCCGAGATCGGCAGGCCGAGCAGCGACGCGCCATCGTGTACCTCCCAGTAGCGGCGCATGGAATAGGCAATCGTGTGGTGCGACTCGGTGAAGCCGCGCCGGTCCGGGCTATCGGGCGGCAGGACGGCAATCGGCGCGAACGGCCCATCAGTCCGGCCACCGCTCGCCTCCCGACCAAGCAGGCCGGGCTGCACCGTGCCATCCTTTTGCCGATCGAGCCGGACGCTCTGGAAATACTGGACGGTCGTAGCGCCCTCGGTGAACGCCTCGCTGAGCGGCGGCCCGATCACATCGTCGCCGCCGTGGTTGTACCAGTAGGTAAGAAATGGCTCGCCGATATTGTGCCCGGTGATGTCGTCGTAGCCGATCGGACTTCCCGGCACATCGGCGGCAACGGAGATAAGCGACGAAAGCAACCCAAGCAAGACCGCGCAGACGACCACCCATGCCCCACGGCGTGGCGAACCCTTCATTATTTCCCCTTCTCAACGCTCCACGCGCCCCACGCGCGATTGCTCATACTCATACACTGACGAGCAGCCGATGAATAATGGGGCACGTACAGGGTTATGTAAAGACTTAGCGGTAGGAGGAATTCGCACAGGACGTGTCCCAGATTTGGACACGCCCTGTATGCGTTCTGCTCTATGATGTGGCTGCGAGTATTAGAGGAGAGTGAAGCCCAGTATCTGCGCGACGAGCATCAGCAGCAGCGCCGCCACGAGCAGCGTCGAGACTACCAGCAGGTCTGTCCGGCTGATCGTACGTTGGTCATTCATCATCGGTCGCATCGCCATGATATATACTCCTCTCAATACGCCCCTTATGCATCTACAACGTATGCTACGCAAGAACGGTTCCACGAGGACGAGGTGCTGAGTGTTGAGTGCTGAGGTCAACCCGCGCCATCACGCCATTAATTCCTGCGGTGGGGTACAGTGTCCGCATATGAGCGAGGGCGAGAGTAGGCATGATAATTTGCGACGACCGGGGCGCGGCACGCGACGATTCCGCGTGCTGTTCGCGGCGCTTGTGGTGGTGATCGTGGTCTGTCTGGTCGCGAGCGCGGAGATCGGACCACTGATTGCGCCGCGCAATGTGCTCCTCTACAGCGCGCAGCATTTCGTGGACGGGCATCTGCCGCACCCGACGGATCACGGCCACGGCGCGATCGCCGGGTGGGTGACGGACGGTAATGGGCGAGCCGTGGGCGGCGCTACCGTCATGGTCAGCACGAAGGAGGGCGGCGTCTACCGGGCAGAGAGCGGCGCGGACGGCATGTACACCCTCGCCGATGTCCCAGCGGGCGCGTACACGCCGATGGCGGCGAAAAGCGGCTACACGGACGCCTTCCCCGCCAACCGCTGGCACCAGTTCCTCGCCTGGCGTGCGACGCCGATCCATGTGCAGGATGGCAAGACGGCGAAGGACATTCGCTTCGTCCTCCATCCGGCGACGCCGACCGCAGGGCAATTGCCGACCGACCTCACGCTCGGCCCGGTGGAGACGCGCCAGAGTGACCTTCCGACGGCGGTCGAGAGCCACGCGCGGACGGTCGCCTTCACGCGCGGCGGCGCGCATCTCACCGACCTGGCGGTTTACGAGCCGACCGAGGGGAGCGGACCCTTGCCTGTCCTGCTCGCCATCTATCCGGGCACACCGGCATCATGGGACCGCGTCTCGGTGCCGCTGGCGGCGCGGGGATACGTCGTGCTGGCGATCTTCCCGACGCGCGCCCTCGATCTCGAAGCGGATATGGACGACACCGCCGCCTTCGTCGCGCTGGCGCGGGCGGGGCAGATCAGTCCGCGCGCCGATATGTCCCGCATGGGCATCCTCGGCGGCTCGTTCACGTCGCTGCACGTCTACCGCTGGCTGGAGCGCGAGGGCGGCGTGCGCGGCGCGGTGGTGCTCGGCGGCATCGCGGACCTCTTCACCTACCGACTCGATTGGGAACGCGGCGCGCTCGACCTGCCGCCGGAAGTCGGCGACATCGACACCGCGCTGATGGCCCTCGGCACACCGGATCGCCGCCCGGAGCAATACCTCCAATACTCCGCCGCCTTCCACCCGGATCGCCTGCCGCCACTCCTCCTCGCCCACGGCGCGAAGGACCGTATCGTGCCGACTCATCAGACGGTCGATTTCGCCAATCTGCTTGCACAGCACGGAAACCCCGTCGAGACGCACTACTATCCGAACATGGAGCATTACTTCGCCGACGCCAGCGACGCCGACACGCAGGACCTCTACGCCGCCACGGTCGCCTTCTTCGCCCGCACGGTGGGGTAGGAGCGGTAGCGTAGGCTAACAACTTAGTCGGGTAATGCGGTGGGGCAATCGCGCTGCAATCTTCTGTATCGAGGGTGCGGAGTGGAGAATCCAAAGGAGAGCGACATAGACCGCTCCCCGCATATAGACTCGGATGAGCCTTTAGATCCTGCCGTCGAGCAACTCCACGATTTGTTCCTCGGTCAACTTCACGCGCTCGATAGTAATGAAGTTATACCGATCCGGTGCAGTCGGCACCTGATAATGCACCGTGAACTGCGCCCCATGGGGCTGCCATGTGACCTTCTTCGCGCCAGTCTTGCGATCGTACCCTTCGAGATTGTCGCGTGCGTTGACTTCCCATGTGTAATCGCTCGCGCGATACTCGGTTAGGCGATCCTCGAAGTAGAGGAAATGGACGCGCGGCTCCTCTGCCACCGGCTTATCACAGCGCGTATCGCGGAGGAGGATGGCGACCCGGTTGTCATTCCGACCGCTTGTGATACCTTCTTGGACCCGCGCATTGTGGATTTGGAGGACGTACGAGCCCTTCTGTTCGGGCGAGCGCGAGTCCTCGTTCACATCGAAAGATTTACGCGGCGAGTTCCGGCCTGTTATGATTCGCATCTTTCCGGGCCGGGAAGCGTGTTTACGATCATTAACGGCACTCTATATCGAGCAGAGCGAGGAATGGGAGAGCGAACAGCCGCCAGTCTTTCAGCAGAAGGTGCTGATGACACTCGTCGGGTGAGCAACGCGCGTGGAGGCTTTTACAGAACTTCCGGGACTTGACCCTTCGGAGGAGGTCAACAATGGCAAACGAACTCATTATGCGCTCAAAATCCTATGACCATGATGGCGGTCTAGTCGAAGTGTGCATTAATTTCGATAGAGGGGTAGCCATGCGCTTGGCAGATAAGGCTGCGAAAAGTTCGAATGGTCGGGCGAGAGATGGCGCACTCACCGCAGCAGTTTCCCCGGAATATCGCAAACAGACCAAAGAGTCGTATCGTAGATGGCGCATGTTAGCCGCGCGCCGCGAGGACGCAATTCTTCGTTTATTCCTGCACATTTCCAAGGAACATGACCTTGACGTATGAGCCCGTGATGTGCGAGATGCTGACGGCAGTATGGCGTTCACATGGACAGAAATCTCACGCTGTCTCTATGACGGATACAGTGGATCGCCAGACGGCAGCAATTGATGTGCGATATGAGCATGTCGCAAAGAGTGCGGTATAGGGGTTTGGAATTATCCTTGCGACTGGCTCGGCTACGAGATTTCCCACAATTGCGAGCAAGTAATTCTCACCGCGATACCTCGCTTCTGTCCATTCTCGATCGGTAAATTGGATGTCTCCGCGTTTCTGCTTGATCCCTTTCACTTCGATTGCATATTCGGGCTTGTCCAGGATCCCGAAGTCGAACCCGCGTGCTGCTTGCCGGTAGTCGAGAATATGCGAGGTTTCGATCCCGACCAACCTCGCACTATGGGCGAGGAAAAACTCCTCCGCACGTCGCCCAGTCAGGAGTCGTTCCGCGACGTTGTATGCGACTTTCGTCACCACCCCTAACGAGTCAATGGCTTCGGCAATAGCGTCTTCCTCGCGTCTGAGGATTCGTGCGACGAGTTCCAATAAGGCATCGTCGCTGACATCCTGAAGCTCATCCAGCACACGCTGACGATTCGGGCGCAAAGGCTGGGGATTATTCCTATGCCAGCCGACACGTTTATTAGGGTGTACCGGATCGAATTCATCGCGGAGGTTTTTGAAGCTCGTTGGGAGGCGGGAGAGTGCAGTCGCGGCCTCTTTATACGCTTGCTGCCACGTCGTGTACTGGCGTGCACGTAGATACTCCTCATCGAGTCGGCTCATCGCGTAGCCGATGACGAGTTCCTCTGTCTCTAAGCGAGTCCGCGATTCGTCCCCGTCAGGCATCCATCTCCTTGCTCACGGATTCAATCTACGACGCACTGGGATTGTATCTATCTGCCTCTCGAATTACGTGATTCGCTCTCTCGCATCCTGGGTGCTGATGCCAGAAACAGCCATGTACGAATATCACGGTTCGGTATTTGGGCAGGACAATGTCGGGCTTCCCCGGTAAATCGCTTCGATGCAATCGGAACCGATACCCCATCGCATGTAACGCGCGGCGCACGCGCCTCTCCGGCTTCGTGTTTTGTGATCGCACACTCCGCATTACTCGACTTCGCGTTTCCTGGTCATAGACATCAGGCATAATTACGCTAAAGGCCGCCGCCACCAAGACGTGTGTCAAGTTCGGGCAGAAGGACGATGCCGTCCTGGTCACTGCCGGAGGAATGGACGACGAGCCAGACGCAGGGTGCGCCGCTCTCGTTGCAGGGTGCGTGCGGCACGTCCGCCGGGAGGTACACCTGGTCGCCGGCATGGACCATCGCCCGGTGCTCCACCTGCTCGCCGTGGTAGACGGCGCACTCGCCTTCCAGCAGATAGGCGATGGTCTCGATGCCGCGATGGTAATGGACTTTCGCCCGCGCCCCGTCCGGCATCGGCAGGACGTTCATGCAGAGATGCTGCGCTCCGGCGGTTGCGGCAGAGACGCCTGCACCGTACGCGAACCCCTGCTTGCCCATATATGTCTGGCCGGGTCGCACAACCCGAACACCGCCTACTGCTTCGGTCATTCTCTGTCCTCCCTGCCGCACGTACCTCTTGTAGCAAGTCCGATCTAGTATACGTCGCAAAGAGCCGCGCCGTTCTGCCCGCGCCGCTTGAAAAAATACCTTGAAGGTCTTATCATTAGAAGTGCTAACAGTTGCGCGCGGCAGTGGTGGAACGAGGAGTGAGTGATGCGCGAGGCAGTGGACGCACGAGCGGTCGAGGTGGCTATCCCGGCCGTGCAGGAGCCCGCGATGCGCGCCACCGCCCCGACGGCAGCGCCATCCGGCAGCGGGGAAGCGGCCCAGCAGTCCGGTCGGAAGCCGCGCCCGCCGCTGAAACAGACCTTCCGCGCGCTACGCAACCCGAATTACCGGCTCTTCTGGTTCGGCCAGGTGATCTCGATGGTCGGCACCTGGATGCAGCGGATCGGGCAGGCGTGGCTCGTCCTCCGACTGACTGACTCCCCGCTCGCGCTCGGCGTCGTCACCGCCTGCCAGACACTCCCCGTGCTCTTCTTCGCGCTCTTCGGCGGCGTGATCGCCGACCGTCTGCCGAAGCGACGGCTGCTCGTCATCACCCAGGGGATCATGCTCATCCAAGCCTCACTGCTCGCCCTGCTGACCGTCGGCGGGTGGATCAACCTCATCCAGTTGTATATCCTCGCCGCCGTGCTCGGCACCGCGAGCGCAATCGACAACCCGGCGCGGCAGGCGTTCGTCAAGGAGATGGTCGGCCCGGACGATGTGCCGAACGCGGTAGCGCTCAACTCGATCGTCATGAACACCGCCCGCTTGATCGGCCCCGCGCTGGGCGGTCTGACCATCGCGGCAATTGGTGTGGCGGGCTGCTTCGGCCTCAATGCCGTCAGCTTCGTCGGGGCGCTGGGCGCGCTACTCCTGATGCGCCCGGAACGCTTCTACGAGGTGCCCAGTCCGGCGCGCGGCAAGATGCTGACGCAGATCGGCGAGGGGCTGCGCTACGTCGTGCAGACGCCGGATATCGCCCTCGTCATGTTGCTGATGGGGGTGATCGGCACCTTCGGCTACAACTTCACGGTGCTATTGCCGCTGATCGCCCAGTACGTGCTCCATGCCGGCCCGATTGGTTTCGGCACGCTCACCTCGGCGATGGCCATCGGCTCGCTGATCGCCGCCTTCAGCATCGCCTATAGCGGCCGGGTGACACAGCGAACCTTGCTGACCGGCGCGGCAGGATTCAGCATTCTCTTACTCTGCCTGTCGCTCACGAATATCTGGGCGGTTACGATCGTCGTGCTGGTCGCGCTCGGTTTCTTTAGTATCGTCTTCACGACGACGGCGAACAGCCGCCTGCAAATCCTCACGCCGCCGCAGTTGCGCGGCCGGGTGATGAGCCTCTACACGATGCTCTTCCTTGGTTCGACGCCGATTGGTAGCGTCGTCCTCGGCACCCTCGCCGAGCGTCAGGGCGTCCAGGTCGCGGTCGGCGAAGTGGCGATCATCTGCGGCCTCGGCACGCTCGGCGGCCTCTTCTACATCCGCCGCCAGCGCATCCGTATGGCGCTCATCGCGGGCGAAGCAGAGAATCGCCTGGCGTAAGACGGGGTATTTAGTACGAACCTTCCCTCGGTCGGAAGGACACCAAGACCACAGACTGGGCGAAGGATCGCCGGATCGACGCTGAGCGGGTAATCGGATAGCCGAACACCCGCTCCAGGACTCTGGTCGCCAGCGGGTGGCGGATCGCGTACTCGGTCATCGCCACGTATCCTTCGTCGGTCGTGAGGAGCCGCTGCGCAGGGACATAGCGGTCGCGGCCAGTCTGAATTGCCAAGGCCGGACATGCCTCGATGTTGCGATACCAATCAGCCTTCGTGCCCCAGCCGGAGAGGACCACGCTCTCGCGGGTCGATGGATCGTAGAGGAGTACCTCCAGCGCGGTCCGCCGGACGAGTCCGCTCTTGCGCCCCCGGTGAGTGAGCAGGAGAAACCGATGCCCCAGCAGCCAGCCCAGATGGCAACGGTAGAGGTACACGGTTAAGCGCGATACGAACTTGAGCGCGCGGTTCGGTCGTGCGGGCAGCCAGGGTGCGATCGGCTCCCCACGAGATTTCGTTACAGTCTCCATAGCCGACCTCCAATCCTCAGAAAGGGTGGCGAATATGCGCCGACGACATCAGCCGTCCACATGCGCGCAGCATTCCCAGACCTGCTTGGGCGTCTCGTAGCGGCGAATGGTGCGGTGCGCGAGATGAGTGATGCGCCAGCCCGAGGCGAGCAGGGCGCGGAGAGAGGCTTCATCGAAGAATCGCTTGTACGGGCGGTTGTTCCGGCCATCGGGCGGGACATGGTAGAAGTGCGGTTCGCGTTCTTCCCCCTGCATCGCGCCGAAGTTGACATCGTCCGTCGCGTTGACGCGGAAGGCGAAGGCGCCGCCCGGCCGCAGCACGCGACGCACCTCGTCGATTACCGCGACGGTCTGCTGCCACGGGAAGTAATGAATTGAGAGCGAGGCGACGACACAATCCACCGTCCCGCTCCGCACCGGCAGCGGCGCGCTGAGGTCCGCGACGAAGAAGCGCGCATCCGGCGCGTTCCCCACTGCCGCACGGACCATCTTGCGCGAGAGATCGAACGCGACGACGCGGAAACCGCGCTCCGTCAGTTCCGCCGCGTCCTCGCCAATGCCGCAGCCGAGTTCGAGTGCCGTGTCGCCCGCCGCGCGCATCGCATCCAGAAAGGGATCAAGCCACGGGTCCGCGCCGTGCTGACGGGATATGTTGGCGGGTGTCTGACCCATCATCGCACCTTTCCATTCGTGATGGCGGCCGCAGCCGGGAGGCCGCGCACACGCAGATGCCAGCCTGCCGCCTGCCACGCGCCGCCCGCGTGCCGGAGCATATTCCCTTCGGTGACGACCTCGATGGCGAGTACGTCATTCCACGCGCCGTCATGCGTGAAGAGCGGCACACCGCCGACATGCGTGCTGAAGACGTGCTGCCCGTTCGGCGAGCGGGAGCCGCCCGCGTCCGGTACGTCAATGATCGTTTCGTCCACAACCATACTCCCTGCGCTCCGCTCTCCCCGATCAACAGCGAGAAGGGGGCGACGCGATAGTGCAGGATACTACCACTGGCACAGGCCATGCATACCGAAAGAATATGCGTCGAGATAACGACTGAAGGAGTACACCACCGATGGAACAGCGGCAACAACCGATCGAGGGAAACCGGGAGAGCGATGCACAAACACCGCAACGCACCGGCGACAGTGTCCCAACCAGCAACGTCACCCCGCAGGAAGCGAAGACGATGTCGGCGCTCCCGATTGCCTTCATCGGCCTGGCAGTTGTCGTCGCGGTCGTCGTCGCCGTCCTGCTCTTTGCGCTGCGGTAGTGGGGGAGAAACCAGTAGCCAGTAGTCAGTAGTCAGATACCGGAGAGAGAAACGCAATAGGCCCGCCATTCCGGCATCTGACATCTGGCTACTGGCTACTAGATAACCTGCACAGTAAGTCGAGGTCTGGTAGAGTGGAGCGCATGATACTGCAATATACGAAACTCGCCACTCATCCCGCCGTCTTCCGTTCGCTGACCGGACTGACCGTCGCGCAGTTCGACGCCCTGCTCGCCGATGCCTTGCCCCGCTACCAGGAAGCGGAACGCCTCCGCCATACCCGCCCGGATCGGCGGCGCGCCATCGGTGGCGGCAGTCAGTTCACCCTCGCC
>JBPCMC010000357.1:0-10018 GCA_051002645.1 Thermomicrobiales bacterium | reverse complement strand
CGATCTCCAGCCGCAGTTTCGCGCCCGCTTCGTCCACCAGATCAATCGCCTTGTCTGGCAGGAAGCGGTCGGTGATGTAGCGGTCGGAGAGGGTCGCCGCCGCGACGAGCGCCGCGTCGTGGATGTGTACGCCGTGATGCACCTCGTACCGCTCGCGGAGGCCACGGAGGATCGAAACCGTGTCCTCGACACTCGGCTCGCCGATCTTCACCGGCTGGAAGCGTCGCTCCAATGCGGCATCCTTCTCGATATACTTGCGGTACTCATCGAGCGTCGTCGCGCCGATGGCGTGCAGTTCACCGCGGGCGAGCGCGGGCTTGAGCAGGTTCGCGGCGTCCATCGCGCCGTCATTGCCGGCCCCGGCCCCGACGACGGTGTGCAGCTCGTCGATGAAGAGGATGATGCGCCCCTCCGCCTCCTGCACTTCTTTGAGGACGGCCTTCAGGCGATCCTCGAACTCGCCGCGATACTTCGCCCCCGCGACGAGCGCGCCCATGTCGAGCGCGATGATTTGCTTATCTCTCAATGTGCTGGGTACGTCGCCCTGCACGATGCGCTGCGCCAGCCCTTCCGCGATCGCGGTCTTGCCGACGCCCGGCTCGCCGATCAGCACCGGATTGTTCTTCGTCCGGCGCGAGAGCACCTGCATGACGCGGCGAATCTCCTCGTCCCGTCCGATGACGGGATCAACCTTGCCGTCCCGCGCCAGCGCGGTCAGGTCGCGCCCGTACTTTTCGAGCGACTGATATTTCCCCTCCGGGTTCGGGCTGTCCACATGTTGGCCACCGCGCACTTCTTTGAGCGCCGTCAGGACGCGCTCCCGCGTCAGGCCGAACTGCGTCACCAACTGCTCCGGCGCACCGCCGAGGCGCGGGTGCCCACTGGGCTGGATGAGCATGGCGAGAAAGAGGTGCTCGGTGCTCAGGTAACTGTCGCCCAGTTCGTTCGCCGCCTCGACCGCCTGCCGAAAGACGATCTGCATCCGCTCGGACGGCGTCACTTGCGTGGATTGTCCCATCGCGCGCGGCACGCGGTTGCCCAGTTGCTCCGCCATCGCGCGCGGCGCGATCGGGTCGACGCCCAATTTCGTCAGCAGCAGCGGCACGATGCCGCCCTCCTGCGCGAGCAGGGCGACGAGCAGATGCTCCGGCTCGTACCGGCTGTAGCCGTTCTCGAGTACATATTGCTGGCTGGCGGCGAGCGCCTCGCCCGCCTTCTCGGTGAATCGTGGTTGTTGTGCCATGTCGAATTATCCCTCCTGGCGAGTCCACACTCGCGACTAGTAGTTGAAACACGCTCACATACCCTGATATTCCCCGTATCAAGGTGCGGAGCGCTAACCACAGAGACACAAAGGACACAGAGGCGGGAGAGAGAAATCAGGGAAGAAGACAATGAATCTCTTCTCCTCTTCGTATCCCTCTTTGTGTTCTCTGTGTCTCTGTGGTTCAACCGTTTCCCGGAATCAATCCGCGTTCGAGGGCGAGAGAGGTGGCGGCGACGCGGTTGGCGACGCCGAGTTTGCCGAGGATGCTGCTGACGTGCTGATCGACGGTGCGGCGGCTAATCGAGAGATGGTCGGCGATCTCCTGATTGCTCCCGCCCGCGACGAGATGGCGCAGGACGTCCGCCTCGCGCGCGGTGATGCCGTACGCCTGTGCCGGATTGACCGCATGAAGTTGAGTGCGCAGGGCGTCCAGTCGGATCGTGAGATACGGCGCACCGAGCGGGCGAATGATCGTTTCGGCTGTCGCGAGCGCGTGCGCTGCCGCAGCCTTATCGGGCGTGTCCGTTCGGGTAATGTGGAAGGTGGCGAGGGCGAGGGAGGTGAGCGCTCGCTCGTGTACGGCGGGGATGCGCCCGGCGACCTCCTCCGCGTGACGCAGTTCCGTCTCAGCGATGTGCCATGCGCCGCGCTCCATCGCCAGTTCGCCGATCGTGCGTCGCGCGGCGGCGAGGGTGAAGAGATCGTGATGCGCCGTCGCCTGCTCGGCGGCGGTCGTCGCGCTCGTCAGCGCGCGGGGGGCTTGCCCGCGTGCCCGATAGAAGGCGGCCCAGGCGAGATGATGCTCGGCAATGGCGGGGACGTAGCCACTGCGCGCGAGGAGCGCCGCCCCCGCATCCAGCGCCTCTTTCGCCGCCACCAGTTGATGGTCTGCGAGCGACAACTGCGCGACGAGATTGAGGGCGCGAATGTGCAAGTGATGCGGCAGCGTCCACTCCGCTCCCGGTGGGGGCAGTTCCCGGCGGAGCAGGGCGATCCCATCCGCCGCGCGTCCCTCGGCCAGTGCGAACTGCGCGGCGCAGATGGCCCATTCGGCACGGTGTAATACTGCTGTGGGCGGCGGATCGGGCAGGTCGCGCAGTTGCTGCCGTGCGGCTTCCCAATCACCCCGCAAGAAGGCCCAATATGCCGGGAGGAACCAACCGAGGGCGAGCGGCGCCTCCACTTGCGCCCGGCCACGCTCCGCCATCTCGCCATGCTGGCGGACGAAGTCCGCGAGGAGATCGGTGCGGTCGGCGAAGAAGGGCAGGCAGACGGCGAGGAAGAGATGGAAGAGGAGGCCGCTCGCGGGGAAGGGATTGTCGAGCGCCTGCTGCTCTTCGAGGCCGCGCTGCATGAGCCGGAGCGCGTCGCTCGCATCGCCGCGCGCCGCGTGGGCGTGGCCGGTCGTGAAGAGGAGGTCGGCGTGTGCATCGCGTAGCGTGCGGCTCTCCGCGTCGTTCGCCTCCGCGAGCAACGATGCGCCCTCCGCGATCGCCTCCGCGTACTTCCCCTGGTCGCGGAGAGTGACGAGAAGGAACGGCCCGCAGGCGATGGCTGCCTCGCTGTCGCCGAGCGCGATCATGCCGCGCATGGCGAGGCGGGCCTGCTCCTCCGCCAGCGCGTACCGGCCGAAACGCCAGTACGAATAGCCGAGATAGCGGCGCACCTGTGCGGCGCTCAACTGATCGTCGCGGGCGAGGAAGCCGCGCAAGGCTTCTTCGGCGTGTCGCTGCGAGCGGAGCGGGTCGGCATAGGCGAGGGCGCCCGCCAGCTTGAGCAGCAAGCGGTCGCGCGCGTCCGCCGTGCCGGGCTCGGTGAGGGTTAGCGCGCGCGCGTAGTAGCCGGCGGCGGTCGCTTTGGCGAAGAAGCGCGTGGCGGCGTCGCCGGCGAGGGTGAGATAGCGCACCGCGCGCGCGCCGTCGTGCGCCTGCCAGAAATGATGCGCGAGACGGTCATAGGCGGGGTCGTTGGGTGGGGTCGTGGCCTCGATCTCCTCGCCGATCCGGCGATGCCATTGCCGCCGCCGTGTGACGAGCACTGCGTGATAGAGCACCTCGTGGATGATCGGGTGGGTGAAGTGGTATTGCTCGCGCGCCGGGTCGTCCTCCGCGATCATGTTCGCGACGGCCGCTTGCTCCAACCCTGCCAGCACCTCCTCCTCCGGCCGGTCGAGCACGCTGCGGAGGAGCGGGAAGGTGAAGGTCTCGCCGATGATCGCCGCCACTTCGAGGATGCGCCGGGTGGCCGCGTCGAGACGGTCGATGCGCGAGGCGACCAGTTCTTGCAGCGTCTCCGGCGGCGAGGGGAGGGTGGTGGAAAGGACCGTCCACCCTTCCTGCGTCCGGCGCACGGCGTGCGCGGAGACGAGTGCGCGGCACATCTCCCGCACGAAGAGGGGATTGCCAGCGGTCGTCGCATAGACCGATCGAGAGAGCGCCTGCACCCCCTGACTCGCGCCGAACTGCGCCGTCACCATCTCCGTGACGTTCGCGGCGCGCAGCCGGGGCAGCGTGAGGCGCGTCGTCGGCGCTTCGCGCATCAGGCGGGGGAGCAGCGCCTTCAGGGGGTGCGCGTCGGTCAGTTCGTCACTGCGGTAGGTGCCGATCATCACGATGCGCTTGCCGGCGAGGTCGTGCGCGAGGTGGCGCAGGAGATCGAGCGAGGCGGGGTCGGCCCACTGCAGATCGTCGAGAATCAGGATCAGCAATTTCGCCCGCGCGAGGGCGGTGAGCGCTGTTTGTACCTGGGAAAAAAGCGCTTCCTGTGTCGGTGGGTCGTCGCGTTGGGCGTCGAACGGCGCGGGGGGAATGCCGGTCCCTTCCGGCCAGCGGCGGAAGCAATCGCGCCACGGGCCATAGGGCGGCGTTTCCATCAAATCGTAGCTGCGCCCGATCAGCATCCGCGCGCCTCGGGGGGCGAAGGTCATCGTTGCCAGGGCGAGTGTGGTCTTGCCAATCCCCGCCTCGCCGCCGAGGAGGACGAGTTGCCCGTTGCCCGCGTCCGCTTCGCGCAGCAGATCGCGCAGGGCCGCCCGCTCGTCGTCGCGGTCGACGAGATGCAGCGCGGCGTCGGGGAGGTCGTGCATCATCGTCATCGTACCGGCCCCCAATTCCTGCTCGGTGCGGTCAGGGCGATGCGCGCGAGGAGACGTGGCGCGGAACCGGGACGGCATTGTCTCCGTTGATCGTGTATGATAGCAGAATCTTGGCGTGGTAAAGCATTTTGAATGGATGGGGAGGAATGACATGGCCGACGAGCAGGAACTGGCGGCACTGCGGGCGCAGATCGCGGCCCTTGAAGCGCGGGTGCAGCAGCGCCCGGCGGGAGCAACCTTCGCGGGCGGGTTTCCCTATGCGGTTCACACGCATATCCACCCGCAATGTTTCGAACTCTGCTACATGCCGATCCCTTCGGGTGGGGAGGATGACGATGCGCCGCTCCAGCGGCAGTTGAGCCGCATCGAGGCGCAACTGGAGCGCGTGATCGCCCTGCTCGAAAAGTAGGCAATGGCGGGCATCACGGGAGCGCGCCCGCCATTGCTCGGGGTGATCGGCGGCGGGCCACTCGCGGCGGCGATCGTCGCATCGCTGCGTGCCTCCGTGCCAGCGAGCCCGTTGATCGCGCGCGATACCGTCGGCGATTGGGAAGACCTCATCGGGAGCGCATTTATCGTCGGCGTGGTCGAGGATGGCGCGACCGCGCCGCTCCACCGCATCAACCGTTTCGCCTGCGCCCAGGGCATCGCGTGGCTGCCCGTGCGCGTCACCGCAGAAACTGCCCGCCTCGGCCCGACGGTGCTCCCCGGCGCGACGGCATGTTTGCTGTGCGCGGAACTGCGGGCGGCGGCGCATAGCCCTAACCCCCCAGCCCCCTTCCCCACCGGGGAAGGGGGAGCGGTAGGGGCGTACAGCCGTACGCCCACCCTTGACACCCTCGTCACCCTCGAAGTGCTCCAGACGCTGATCGGTGAACCGTCGCGGGCGCGCGGGCATCTCGGCCTGCTGGATCGTCAGAGCGGTGGATGGACATGGCATCCCGTCCTGCGTCACCCGCGCTGCCCGGCCTGTGGTAGCCTCCCATGGCAATCTGTCCCCCCTTCCGGGCGCCCTCTGGGCAGTATAGGGAAGGGAGGCGGGGGGTTAGGTCGGTTCGTCGACGACGAGACGGGCATCGTGGGCGCTGTGCTCCCTGTGCCATGCCCGCCCAATGAACCGGAGCCGCCGCACGTCGCACTCGCCGTTCTGAGCAACACGCAGTTCCGCGACGATTGGGCAACGGCGCCACCGAGCGAGCACACGACGACCGGCAAGGGATGGACGGTTGAGGACGCACAGGATTCCGCCATCGGGGAGGCGTTAGAGCGCTATTGTGCCACGTTGCCGCCACCGCCGCAGCGATTGATCATCGCGTCCCGCGCCGCCCTTGAAATGCCCGCAATTGGCCCGGAGGCATTCGGTCTTTATCATCCGGCGCAGTATGCGGATGGCTCGGTTCCCTATGCGCCGGTCAACGATGCGACGGTGCTGCATTGGGTCGAAGGGCGCGCGCTGACTGATGATCGCCCGGTGCTCGTCCCCGCCTCGCTCGTCTATCTCTTGCCGCTGGATACCTTTTCCCCGCAGACCTCCAATGGCCTCGCCGCCGGCCGCACCTGGCACGAGGCCGCCTTGCGCGCGCTCTGCGAGGTCATCGAGCGAGACGCCTTCCTCTTCACCTGGCTGACGATGTGCCCCGCGCCGCTCCTCGATCTCATCGACGCCGGAGAGTCCGTCGCGCGCATCGCCCGCCACTACGCTGAGCGTGGCATCACGCTCACCGCGCACGATCTGACGAGCCCCGCCAGTCTCCCCGTTGTCATGGCGCGGGCGCACGACGCACGCGGGCGACCGCCGATTGATCTGATCGGTCTCGGCTGCGACCCCGATCCACGCCGCGCTGTTGAGCGGGCCGTACTTGAGGTTGTGCAGGGGCGGCGGGCGCGCTGGGATGCGCTGGCGTCGCTGGGTATGCCGGAGGCGGTCCGCACTCCCACGGACCACGCGCTCTGGTACGCGCTTACCGACCGCAGCGCCGCCTTCACCTTCCTCGGCGCACGACCAGGACCGCTGCCGACGCGGCTCGGTCACGACGGGCAGGATGCCGAATCGCTACTCGCCGCCGCAGTCGGCACGTTGGCAAGGGCGGGGCACGAGGCGATCATCGCCGACATTACGACGCCGGATGTCCGCGCGGCGGGACTGTCCGTCGTCCGGGCGCTGGTCACGGGTCTGCTGCCGATGCACTTCGGGAGCGGGCAGGAACGGCTCGGCAGCGCGCGCCTCGCGGATTGTTCCATCGCGACGCTCAACCGCACCCCTCATCCCCTCGCATAGCGCACACCGCCCATTCACGCGCCCATTACCGATGCTCGCTACGCTCCTATCGCGGCGTACGGATAGGTAACCGGAGGAAATTGCTCGCCCGACATCCGTAACCTTACGGATGTGCCGCCGCATATCAGCCCCTAGAGTGAGTGCAGGAGAGACGAATCGGGCGCGAACGCGATAGATGGGATACGCGAGGGGTGAGGCGATAATGGCAGCGCACGACACGCACATGATTTCCGACGATGCGCAACGGATCGCGCGGGCGCAATTGGGCGACGCGCCGGCGTTCGAGGCGCTCCTGCGGCAGTACGAGCGACCGCTCTACGGCTTCATCTATCGCTTGATGGCGAGCAACGCGGATGATGCCGCCGATCTCTTGCAGGAGACCTACATTAAGGTCTATCGCGCGCTGCCGACCATCCCGGCGGAGGTGAACTTCCCCGCGTGGCTCTACCGCGTGGCGCGGAACTGCTGCCTCGACGAATTGCGGCGCAGGCGGCGCGCCCGCTGGATCGTGTGGGATGGCGCGCAGGGTGCGTCGCTGGCGGATCAGGCCGGGGACGCCGACCCGGAGCAGATGGTGCTGGATCGCGAGGGGGATAGCGGCGTGATGGCGGTGCTCGCGCGGATGTCGCCGCGCAACCGGGAGGCGCTGATCCTGCGCGAGTGCGAGGGGATGTCCTGCGAGGAGATCGGCGCGGTCTTCGGCATCTCCCGCAAGGCGGTGAAGTCGATGCTCTTCCGCGCCCGTGACGAGTTCCGCCGTGTCACCGTTAGCCTCGGTCTCGACGCGGTCTCCGACGAAGGGAAGCGCCAATGGGCAGCCTGAAGGACATCACCTGGGAGCGATTCGCGCGGCGGAGTGATCCAACCGCGCGCCGCTGCCGTATAAGGTAATGAACCGACTACCGTAGTTTTCTCCTTCCCCATTTCCCCAATCCCCGCCGGTGCCGTCCCCGCGGCACCGGCACTTCTTTGCCCACCCCAGCCCCTCCCGGAACGGGAGGGGAGCACGCTTGGCAATCGCCATGCGGCGATTGCTGCTCCCCCTTCCCCACTGGGGAAGGGGGCCGGGGGGTTAGGGCCTACCCGAGGAAGAGCGTGAACGGGTTGCCGGGTGGGTTCGTCTCGCCTGCGCCGAGGTAGATGTGGTCGGTGTTGACGAGATGGCCGTCGCGATAGAGGCGGAAGGTGATGCTCGTCGCGTCGTGCGCGGTGAAGGCGACACCGTCGGTGGCGTTGTAGGTGCGGAAGCGGAAGTCGAGTTTGTTGTCCGCCGCGACCGCCGAGTCATCGTTCTCCGCCTGAATCAGATTAACGTCGCGGATGTCCACGCCGTGCTGTTCATTGCGCGCGGTGACGACACCGGTGTACTCGCTCGGGCCAGGGCCATTGCCGCGGTCGGTCGTGGTCAGATGGATACGGTCGCCGTCGAACCAGATGTAGTAGCCGAAATCAACGTCCTTATCCATCGCCGGTTGGCCGGTCGCCGCGCTCGCGGATACGGTTGTCGGCGTCGCTGCCGCGAAGACCGTCCCCGCGCAGAGCGTCATTAGCACGAGGGCGCTGCCAGCGGCAAGGAGCATTTTCTTCATGGTACGTGTCCCTCCTGAGTCGTACAAATCTCCTCATGCGTCGTTCTCCCGGGAATCCAGCGCTATCCCTAGCACGCGACGACGGTGAATGGAGTTTCGACAATGATGAAAGGGAAGTGCAAAATTCGCTTTACCTACCCCGCAGCCGCACCGTCTCCAGCGTCATCCGTGCCACCCCGGCCGCGACCGGTGTGCGGCGGAGCGCGTCCAAGAGCCAGTAGGCCGCCGCGTGCAGGAAGAGACGGAACGGGTTGACCACAAAGCGGTGGCAACGTAGGCAGTCGCAGTGCACATTCAGCCTTTGCAGGGCGAGCCGGGACCTGGGTCAGATCAGCCGACTTGTCTTATGTGGACGGCTCCGCTAGGCACTGGCGACCTGACGCAGCATGTCGAGGAGCGCAGTCCAGCCGGCCCGATGGGATGGCAACTCGTCAGCGGGAAGGTCGTAGTGGAACAGTTCGACGACCGTCTCGTTGCCATCGGCTTTGAGGAGGATTTCCACGGTTGAGGAGCCCGGCGGGAGCGCATCATTGCCGGGGGTACCCCACGTAAAGACAACGCGGTTGGGCGGCTCCACCGACACGAAGGTGCCCCGCACCTGTGTATCGTCGAAATTGATGGCAAAGACGCCGCCCGGCTTTGGGTTCAGGTCCGCCCATGTGCCGATCCACTGAACAAGGAGATGCGGTTCGACAAGGTAGGGAAATACTTCTGCGGGCGCTGCGGCGATCCGGATGGTCGCCGTGAGGATGTCTGGTTGGTTCATGGTGTCTTCCGCTCTTCCTTCTTCTCGCTCTTCTTCTGCTCGACGACCTGCTTGAGGCGGAGGAGTGCGTCAGGCCAGAGGTCAGCGAGGACGGTGCGAACCGGTTCGAGGGACTCCGGACGGAGTGCGTACAGCCGCCTCGTGCCTTCTCGCCGTTCACTGAGTAGGCCAGCGCGCATGAGTAGCCGCAGATGCTGGCTCACGGCCTGTTGGGTGATGGCGAAGTGCGCCGCGATCTGACCGGCAGCGAGTTCGTTATTCCGCACCAACTCCAGTATCTGTCGCCGGTGCGGATCCGCGAGCGCACGCAGCACCGCATCGGGGCCGGATCCGCGCTCCGCATCACTGGGTCGGTTCGCTTGTGTATCGCTCATCTCCTCAGCATCCCATTCTTCGTCGTTCGTGGTTCCGACCGGCACCCTGCCATCCCACTGCTGGGTGGCAGAGTGTCGGTTGGGGTACGATGAGGTTCGTTCGTCGGCCTACGCGACGGGGCTACCTTTGCCGGGGTCAACGTAGTTGACGAGGCTTGCAAGGGAAGAGTTCCACCCGGCCCTGCAAGTGTCGAAGCATTCGAGCTGTGGCGTCAGGCCCGTGTGCCGGAAGTGCAGGCGCGATCCACCACGCTCGTTCGGGCTCACGTCAAAGCTGATGGTCGTCCCCACCCAGTCCTTGACCTCAGACGACGCAAGGACGGTCCACCGCACGACCGACGGTCGCTCCGCCTTGTCCACCCGCATGACGACCGAGCCGCCGTCGTAGACGAAGGTCAGCTCGCCGCCTGCGAGACCGGAACCACTGGCCTTCATCCACCAGCCAGTAAGGCCCGAAGGTGTGGTCAGCGCGTCGAAAACCGCGTCTGCTGACGACGTGAAGGATACGGTCGCCTCGAAGTCGGCGTCCAGCGCGCGGGACGCCTCTAACGTGGAGGTGAAGCCGGTGTCTGTCATTTCCTACGCCCCTTTCTGGGTTCGAGTCCGATGAGTCCATCGGGACTCTTTTGCAATCAGTCGCTTGTACAAGC
>JBPCMC010000356.1:0-12414 GCA_051002645.1 Thermomicrobiales bacterium | reverse complement strand
TCGATGTCCTTGATGAGGCGATCCTGACGATCTCCTCCGAGCTCGATCTCGACGCGGTCCTCCAGCACATCGTGGATCTCGCGCGCACCCTGCTCGGCGCGCGGTACTGCGCCCTCGGCATCGTCGGCCCGGACGGTTTCCTCTCCGACTTCATCACCGCCGGCATCTCCGCGACCGAGCGGGAGGCGATCGGCGACCTGCCGCGCGGCCACGGCATCCTCGGCGTCCTGATCCGCGAGCAGCGGCCGCTGCGGATGCGCGACATACGCAGCGACCCCCGGTCGGTCGGCTTCCCGCCGCATCACCCGCCGATGACGAGCTTCCTCGGCGTGCCGATCCGCATCGGCGACGACGCCATCGGCAATCTCTATCTGACCGAGAAGGAGGGCGCGGACGCGTTCACCGATGCGGACCAGCAGATGGCCGAACGCCTCGCGCGGCACGCGGCGATCGCGGTGACGAACGCGCGGCGGTTCTCCGAGAGCGAGGCGCAGCGCCGCCAACTGCAGACGATCATCGACTACATGCCGGACGCGGTAACGATCCGCGAGGCGCCGGGCGGGCGCGTGCTGATGGCGAACGGCCTCGCCCGCAACCTGTTCGGCCATGCGACGCTGCCCAAGGGCGGCTTCGCCGAGCCGGCGACCGGCTTCCGCCCGGAAGGCCCGACCGGCGAGCCGATCGCGGTGCGGGACACGCCGACGGCGCGCGCCATGCTCAAGGGAGAGGGGAGCATCGACGAGGAGATCATCATCCACGACCGGGAAGGGAGGCCGACGCATGTCGCCGTGAGCGCGATCCCCGTGCGGGACCCCAACGGCGCACTCACCACCGTCGTCAGCCTCTTCCGCGACGTCACGAAGGCGCGCGAAGCGGAGCAGTTGAAGGACGACTTCCTCTCGCTCATCTCCCACGAGCTGCGCACCCCGCTCACGACCATCCAGGGTGCGGCGCACATGCTCCTCAGCCAAGGGGACGAGCTGTCGCGGGAGTCGCGCGACGCATTGCGTACAGATCTCATCAACGAGAGCGAGCGATTGTCGCGCATGCTCAAGAACATGCTCGCCCTCTCCGCGTACCAGGCGGGACGCCTCCACGTCGAGCGCGATCCCTTGCTCATCCAGCCGCTCTTGAAGCAGGTCGCGCGGGAGGTGCAGGCGCGCTACCCGATCCATGCGGTGATGGTGGACGTACCGGGACATCTCCCGCCCGCCGAAGGGGACGAAGAACTAATCGCGCAGGCGGTGCGCAACCTCGCGGAGAACGCGGCCAAATATTCCCCGAATGGCGGCACGATCACGCTCGGCGCGGAGGCGGCGAACGGGATGTTGACCGTCTCGGTGCGAGATGAGGGGCCGGGGATCCCGGACGAAGAGCAATCCCGCATCTTCCAGCGCTTCCACCGCGCGAGTACGGGGACGCAGGGGATGGGGCTCGGCCTCTATCTCTGCCAGCGACTCGTCGAGGCGCACGGCGGCCGGCTCTGGGTGGAGAGCGTGCCGGGCGCGGGCGCTACCTTCCGGTTCACGCTCCCGATTGTCACAGAGGAGATGGAGGAATGATCAAGAAACCGACGGTCCTCGTCGTGGATGACGAACCGCCGATTGTCCGGCTCGTCCAGATGAAGCTGGAAACGGATGGGATGCACGTGCTCACCGCGCGCAATGGGCCGGACGCGCCCGCCATCCTGGAGGATGAACCGGTAGACCTTGTCGTCCTCGATGTGACGATGCCGGGGATGGACGGTTTCGAGGTCCTGCGGCGCATCCGGCAGTCCGCGAATGTGCCGGTGATCATGCTCACCGCGCGCACGCTCGACGTGGAGAAACTGCGCGGCCTGACGAGCGGCGCGGACGACTACATCACGAAACCCTTCAACCCGGACGAGTTGGCGGCACGGATCGCGGCGGTCCTCCGGCGGACGAGCGGACAGCGGATGGGCGCGGCGGACCGGCTGCGCTACGGCGAGATCGTCATCGACCTCGAACAACGGCGGGTAACGAGGGGCGATGCGGAGATCCACTTCTCGCGCACCGAGTGGGAGCTGCTGACCGAACTGGCGAGCAATCCGGGCAAGGTGCTCCTGCACCGCGAACTCCTGACGCGCATCTGGGGGAGCGAGTTCCACGACGAGTCGCAGTATCTGCGCACCTGGGTGAGCCGCCTGCGCAACAAACTCGGCGACGCGGTGCGGATCACCACCTTCCCCGGCCTCGGCTACCGACTCGAACCGCCGACCGAGACATGATGAAGGGGACGGTCGCCCGTCCCCTGTGCCCGCGTGGTGTCTATGCGCACTCGTCTTACGCGGGCGTGGCACCATGACGGGCGGTGGCGTTGACCGTCGCGCCGTGTCGCCGGTTGGCGAGCAGGGCGTTGATCGCGTACAGCGCCGCCGCCAGGGCCATACTCGCCGCGATGATCGCGACGTACGTGCCATACGGGTACATCGCCCACCCGGTCACCAGTACCACCAGAAACATCGTCGCCATAATCAGCGACTGCCCGGCGGTCGCCTCGATTGCCTTCGGTGTCTCGATGGTCTTGCCGAACAGCCGCCGCACGTCAATCGCGTAGAAGAGCGCGGCACTCGGCACGAGGGCGACGAGCCAGATAATCGCCAGCCACATGAAGGCCATCGGCGGGTTCGTACTCGACGTGCCCTCGGAGAGGTAAAGGAAGTTCATGAAGACCGCCAGCCCCGCGATGCCCATCAGGAAGAAGCGGGAGCCGGGAAATTTCACAATCAGGAAAAAGAGCACGCCGATCGGCATCAGAATTTCCCCGAGGACGACCAGGTACGAGAAGAGCGTGGTGTGCTGGATGAAGGACTTGTTCAGGTGCCCCGCGACCGGCAGAACCTCGGGATTGGGGTTGGTGGGACTTTTGAGCGCCTTGGCGTCCGCACCCTTGATGAAGCCGATAATCGCCGTGCCCGCCTTGTCACCGACCCAGACCGTCTCGCCCGCCTTCGCGCGGCCGGCGGTGAAGTAATCGTAGCCTGCGGTGCAGGCGGCGAAGATGACGAGAAACCCGATAAAGGCGCTGAGCGCCGCAGTCGAACTGAAGAACCGTTTCAACGATTGCATGGGGAAACCTCCTGAGAATATACATCCGGTTCAACCTCAACCATCAGGGTCAGTGTAGAGTCATGGGCGTCACGGAGATGTGACAGCGGATGCCAGCGTGTGATAAAAGCGTGTCACCTTCCTGACGCACCTACGTAACGACCAGCGCCGTCACCATGCCGAACATGCCCATCTCGCTCTCCGCGTGCGAGAGAATGTGGCAGTGGAACGCCCACGCCCCCACCTCCGTGCATTCGACAATTGCATCCATGCGCTGTCCTGGCGCGACGTTCACCGTGTCGCAGCGGTAGGGCGGGTTCACGTAGCCATCCTGCGCGACGATCGTCATTGGCATGCCGTGCAGGTGCATCGGGTGGATCATCAGCCCCTCGTTCATGAACCGCACGAGCAACTTCTCTCCCTTCCTGGCCGTCACGACCTCCGTGCCCGGGAAGCCGTGGCCATTGAGCGTGTAGCCGAGCGGCCCGTCGCCGAGGATCATCGTGTATTCCTTGTCGAATGCCGGGTATGAGTTCTTGTCCTTCGGCTCGATGATGAAGGCGCCCAGGAGCCCCTTCGTCACCTGGAAGGCGCTGTTCATGTGCGAGTGGTACATGTGCGATCCCGGATTGCGGGCGATGAAGTCGTAGATGAACATCTCGCCCGGGTTGACCGGCGGCTGGGTGATGAAGGGCACGCCGTCCATCGGGTTGGGGATAAGCAGGCCATGGAAGTGGATCGCCGTCGCCTCGTCACCCAGGTCGTTCTTCAGCCGGATGCGCACCTTGTCGCCCTCGGTGACACGGATCTCGGGGCCGGGGACGACGCCGTTGTAGGTATACGCCTCGACCATCTGGCCGGGCGTCACCTCCCACTGCACCTTCTTCGCCGTCACGTCGAAGACCTTGATGCCGTCCTGCATCGTGAAGGGCATCGGCGCGCTGCGGGTCGTCTTCGGCTGCGCGAGGAAGGTCTTGACGCCCTCCTCGTGGTGCAGGTTCATCGCCTTCCAGTCTTTGGCGGGCGTCGCCGTCCCGGCGGGCGCGGACCCGGCGCTCTGGGTCGCGTTGCTATGGTCCATCGTCGCCACGGCCGCCGATCCGCTCGCCGCCGGCGTCGGGGCGTTCACCGTGTTCACCGTACCATTACTGGCGGGGGCGTTGCCCGCGTTGCGCGCCGTATTCGTCGCGTAGGGTGCGCCCTGAAGGGTGCTCACCTGACTGCCGCAGGCGATCAGCACGCCCAAACCGCCCGCGCCCACCGCGCCCGCCAGGAACCGCCGCCGTGAAAGACCCGCATATTTCGCCATCGTCTGTCACTCCTCATGTGTAGGTAGCTTCGTCGCCACCGCGTTGTCGTGGCTCCATTGCCACATCTCCATTGTCCCACCGAGTGTAGACTCCGTGGCGTCACATCCGCGTCACAGCGTGGACTAGGCCACATGATGTTGCACGCATACCGGCACCGATGGCTGTCAAACGACGCGCCGTCTCGCCTCATCCCACCTCAAGCGCGAAGAGTGTCGGCTGTGCAACCGCCTCCTGGCGGGTAGCGCGGGGTGCGTAGTCTGGACGACGCATCACCTTCAACCATTCGGCGTCGTTCAACTCCCATAGCGGCAACTGCGGTGACTGGTACGGCGTCTCGAAGATCAGCGGCGCCTCGACCGCACGCAGATGCGCTTTATCCGGTTCGTAGCAAACACGATATTGTGTCAGCGGCTCGTCCGCGTACTCCAGCGTCAGCGTCTCACCGTACAACCAGACTGCCGCCCGCTCCCGCGCTAATCCGCGTTCGCCATAGACCCGCCAATGGCGGAAGCGCACATAGCCCAGCCGGTCGAGTTTTCGTCCGAAGCGCGTCCGGTAGAAGAGCCGATGCAGTTCTTGCGGTGTCACCGGTCGGCCGGTGTACCACCCGAGGACATCACGCGGCGTGCGCCGATCATCGTCGCGTTCCTGATGTGCCCAATGAACTTGATAATTCAGATCGACGACCCACTGGTCATGCACCGCGAGCAGTTCGGCCCACGTCGTCGCCTTCGCAAAGTGCCAGTCCGCCATCCGGCGCTGAATCTTGAAGGTCGTCTCGATATAGTTTTGCCACGGCTTGCCCCGCTCGATCTCGCGCTTCTCGATCCCCAACGCAGCATAGATCGCCTTCGCCTGCTTGGCGGTCACGAAGACCGCGCCGCTGTCGCTGACCAAGGTTTCCGGCACGCCGTGCTGCCGGATCGCGGCGTAGAGGATCATTAAATAGGAAGAGAGATCCTGCGCCGGGAAGATGCCGCTCGCCAAGATCGCGCGCGAGTAGTTTTCGAGGATCGAGACGCAGTAGACCTTCATGCCGATGTTCGCCATGTCGAGATGACGGATATCCACGCTCCAGTACTGATGCCGACGGGTCGCCGCGAAGGGCGGCGGCGTCTTCGTGTGCGGGGCACGCGCCGGTTTGGCGAGACCGTACAACTTCCGGTTGCGCGCCATGATCCGCCCGCAGGTGCGCGGACTCAAGTCAATCCCTTGCTGCTTGAGCGCCGCGTGCATCCGAAACGCGCCGAGTTCGGGATTCTCCTGCAGTCGCTTTATCGCGGCGATCGCGGGAAGATCGACCGTACGCACCCCATCGGTGCGGGCGTGGCTCTTGTCCGGCATTCCGGGTACCCCTTCGGCGATCCAGCGCTGCAAGGTGTCGTGAACGGTGTGCCGCGTGACCTGCAGATAGGCGGCGATACTCGTCACGCTCCACCCTTCGCCGTGCAACTTCAGCACCGCGTGCCGCCGCGCGGCGGAATCGGCGATTTGGTGATAGGGCGGGAACCGACGTCCGACGAGGGTGGGCAACGGGTCCTCGGCGAGGATGCGGCGCACGGTGTGATGACTCGGCCGCCGCCCGAACTGGACGCCACAGATTTTCGCGATCTCATGGGGATGGAAGGCGGGATGCTCGGCTTTGAGGACGAGGATCGCGCGTTGGATTTCCTCGGGGAGCGTGCGATGCCGTTCCACCTTCGGCGGCCCGAACAGACTTGCCATCCCTTCGCGCTCGAAGCGGGCCGCCTGCCGGTAGAGCGTGCGTTGCGGTGCGCCGGTGAGGCGAGCGCGTTCGGCAGGCGAATAGCCGAAGAGGACGACGGGGCGGATGAGTTCGTAGGTGCGCTGCTCGGGGGAGCGGACGAGCAGGTCGAGTTGCTGCCAGTCGTCGGTCGCATCGATGCGCTGCCGGTATCCCATCGTCGTCCGCCCTTCGGTCAGGGATAACGATGACGGCACGAAGCGCGTCTCTCCATCATCCCAACGTTATGTCGAGTGGCGGAGTATACGAACTTGCCTGGCTGATTGCCAATATCCGTGCAGACTGATGTGGCTTAGTCCACACAGCGCGCGGATCGGTGTGTCAAAACCGTTGAAAAACGGGCACGGCGGTCACCATGAGAAAGGAGCGGGACGGCCCAGCCGCCCCGCTCCGGTACAAGGAGGGAAGGTTACTTCGTGACTTTGAGCACCCCCACCGCGCCGCGGTTCACGTCCGCGAAGGAGTGGGTGACGAAGGCGTAGCTGCCCTCATTCGGGATCGTGAACTCGACCGTGTATGCGCCGCCGGGCGGGATCGTCACGGTCTGCATGCCGTGCTGCGCGTTCGCCGGGTTGCCGTCCGCGTAGGCGTTCTCGAAGATCGTGCCGATCACATGGAAGGCGGAGAATTCGCTCGGCCCCGCGTTGACGACGTAGAGCCGCACCCGCTCGCCGACCTTCGCCGTCAGCAGCGCGTCCTTGTACTGGTTCACGTAGCCGTTGAAGGTCGTGTAGTCCGGCTGCCCCTTGAGCACCTTGTCCACGTCCACCTTGCCGTCCTTGCCGACGTAGAACTCGCTCTGGACGATGACGTACTCGTGGGCCACCGGGAGCGGGGTCGCGGGGTCGACGACGACGGCGCCGTACATGCCGCTCGCCATGTGCGCGATCACCAGCGGCGAGCCGCAGTGGTACATGAAGACGCCAGGGTAATCTGCGGTCCAGTCGAAGGTGAACGTCTCGTCCGGCTTCACATCAATGTAGTCCTTGTTCGGCGGCACCTGCGCCGCGTGGAAGTCGATCGAGTGGGACATGGCGCCCTTGTTGGTCAGGCTGAACTTGACGGTATCACCCTGCTTGACATGCACGACCGGGCCCGGCGCACTGTCGCCGAAGGTCCACTCCGCGAACGGTACACCGGGGGCGATCTCGACGGGCCGCTCGTGCATCGTGATCCGCAGGTCGCGCACGTTGGTCGTGCCGGGGACGAGAGGGACGAGCGCGGGCAGCGCGGCGTCGTACGGCACATGCGCCGCCGTCGATGCCGACCCAGCAGGGGCGGCTGTCCCCACCGGCATGTTCTTCATATCATTCGCCGCTGTCGTCGCCTTCGCGGCGGGTGCGACGACGGCGCTATTTCCGGTGTTGCCAGTCGTCAGCGCGGGTTGGGCCGCCGCAGTCGGTTGCTGCGCGAGCGTGACGCCCCCCGCGTTCGGTGCAACCACAACATTATTGCTCTTCCCGCTCGTGCTGCTGCTCGTCCCGCCACACGCGACGAGCGCGTAGCTGGTGAGGAGTATCACCGACGGAACGACGATCAGCGCAATCAGAAAGCGGAATCGCCGGTCATCACTTTGCATCACATCCTCCTTGTACCTGCATCGGTACAGTCAATGGGACGCCGTTGTCCCATCCACCCTCAGTGTAGAGGTGAGAAACGGAGAATGCTGTGAGAATTGTCACGGGCTCATGCGTCGGCCGCGATCTCCGCGAGGCGATCCCGGTCGAGGATCGTGATGCGGCCGCTGGTCAGGCGAATGATGCCGTCCCGTTCGAGGGTGTGCAGGGAGCGATTAACCATCTCCCGCGCCGCGCCGACCATCGCCGCCATCTCGGTCTGCGTCTGCTCGTGCGGGTCGTCGAGCAGCGTCCGGGCGACGCGGCCGATCACCGGGCGGAAGGCGAGGTTCTCGACGATCTCGGTGAGGCGCCGGTTTCGCGCGGCGAAGACGGCCACCGCGTTCTCCGCAAAGACGGGCGTCGTGCGGACGAGCCGGGTGATGTCCGCCGCCGGGAGGGCGTAGATGAGCGCATCAGTGAACGCCTCGGCGCTCGCCGGATACGGGCCATGATCGAAGACGGGGACTTCGGCGAAACTGTCACCCGCGTCCGCGAAGAGCAGCGTCTGCTCGCGCCCATTGGGCGATCGCTTGATGATCCGCACCGTGCCGCTGCCGACAATATGGAGGGCGGTGGCGGGCTCGCCCTCGGCGAAGATCACCGCGCCGCGCCGGTACCGCCGGGACGTCATCCGCGCCGCGACCTCCCCGCGCACTCCGTCCGGCAGCCGCGCGAAGAGCGGGTGCGCCGCCAGCAATGCGCCGGGGTCCATCGCTGCCATCGAGATTCCCTCCCGCTATCCGTTCGCCGTCACGCTGGCAGGATACGCAGCAGCGATCAGGAGGGCAAGGCGGCGGGAGGAAAATCAGGGAATGAGACTGCTCCCCTCAGCCGCGATCATCGCGGGGTGCCACGGCGGCTCCCAGACGAGGGCGAGTTCGACACGCTCCACGCCGTCCATCCAGTGGAGCGTGTCGCGGATCGCGTCCGCCAGCACGTCGTGGAGCGGGCAGCCGCGCGTGGTGAGCGTCATCGCGACATGGACCGTCCCGTCGCGCACCGTCACGCCGTAGATCAGGCCGAGGGTGACGATATCGAGGCCAAGTTCGGGGTCGATAATCCAGCGGAGACGATTGATCACCGCCGCCCGCGTCAGGGAGAGATCACCGTCGCCATATCAATCTCCGATCTCTGGCGTCGCCCGCGCCGTCCGGGCCGCCTGATGCTCCGGGGCGCGCGACGAGCGGCGATGCGGCAGGAGGACGGCGAGCACGACGCCAAAGAGCCCGACCGCGCCCGCCGCCGCGCACCACGCCCCGGCGCGGATCATCGCGGGCTGACCCGTGAGCAACCCCGTCGCGGTGATCGCGAATCCGAGTGCGTACCCCGCGATCGCCGCGATTGCCGCCCGCTGCGGCAGCAGATCCTTGAGGAGCGGCACCGGCCCGCGCCCCATCCCGCGCCCGTAGCGGTGCAGCCAGATCAGGAACGGGACGATCTTGACGACGTGCGCGCAGATCGCGAGCACGCACCAACCTCCGAGCGCGATGTAGGCATATGCGGACAGCCATTGCGTGGCGCCGAACCGCCGCGCGGGCAGCCCTGTGCTCCAGAACGCGCCCATCAGCGCCGCCACGCCGAGGCAGGTCATCGCGCCCCACATCGTCAGCAGGGTCAGGTCGTACCGCCTGCGGCGCGCGCGATACAGCCGCGCCATGTCGAAGAGATAGACGCCGATCGCCGCCGCCAATCCCCACGCGATCACGGAGATCGCCCACCGCCGCGCGTCGAGGCAGAGGAGTGTCACCAGGCCGATGAGCAGCCCGATGAACGCGCCGAGGTTGCCTCGCGCGAGGATGCCCGGCGGCGCGGGCGCGATGGCGAACATCGGCACGAGGCGGTACGAGACGCCCATGATGAGCAGCGTCAGCCAGCCGATGCCGCCGAGGTGGACGTGGATGGCGAGCAGGTGCGGCGGGATCGGGAACCAGCCGAAGCGCCAGTCGAGCGCGAAGGTCAGCCCGAGACCGACCGTGGCGACGAGCATCGCGAGCGCCGCGAGTAGGTACCAGCCCGGCGTGTCCCACTGCGTCGCCGTCCGCAGCACGCGCCCGATGATGACGAGGAAGAGCAGCACCGCCAGCACGACCGCCGTGCCGCCCGCCGCCAGCACCCCACGCGCCCCGCTGAGGAAGCCCGCCACCATCGCGATCCACCCGGCCGTATAGAGCGTCCCCTGCGCGAGTCCGAGCCGCCCGTCGGCGGCCTCGGCGACGAAGATCACCGGCGCCATCTGATAGAGCGCGCCCATCATCGTGGCGACGACCGCGCCGAGCACGAGCAGGTGCGTCACCGCGACCGTCGCCGTCGCCCGGTAGGAACCGACGACCGCCGCCGCGTGCGTCGCGAGCAGCAGGTGCACCGCCGCGAGCGCGAGCGGGCCGGAGAGGAGGAAGGGGAGCGGCAGCCACGGCACGGGCGCGCGGCGCGGGTTGATGCCACCGAACATCGTCGTTCCCCTCACGCCGTTGCGGCGACCTTGCCGATGCGGACGATCCACGTCTCCGGCCCGGCCTGCTCCGGCTCCCACGTCGCCGCACCCGCGTGCTCGGCGGCGAACTGGTACTTGAGCGGCTTCGGGTCGTGGTCGTTGATGAGGTGGAGCGCCCCGCCGGGTTCGAGGGCAGCGAAGGTGGCGAAGATGCGCGCGTGCCGCTCGCGCGGGGCGAGGTCGCGCACATCGAGCGTCACGGATTCGCCCGTCGCGAAGAGCGGCGCGGCCTCCGGCGCGACGACCTCCGCCGCTATCGCCGCCGCGCGGTGGACGAGCAGCACGAGATCCGTTTCCGCCGTCGCGCCATGCACGACATCCGCGTCGAGCGACACGAACGTTCCGGCTTGTGCGGTATATCCCGCATCCGCCGCCGTGATCGTCCCCTCGCCCCGGACGACCTGGATCGTGATCGGCGTCGCGACGCGGTGATCGCGCAACCGCTGGCCCGCGCGCATGCCGATCAGAAGAACCTGCCCCGGCAGCGCCGTCTCCAGTTGCGTCGCGACGGGATGCCGGTCGTCGAAGCGAACGCGGCGCTCCAGTGCAATCGGTATCGTTTGTGTCTCCATCGTCGTGTCAACCCTCCGATGTATGTGTCTCGTGCGGCGCCATTGCCGTATTCCCTCATGGTAAGGGGAACGCACGCGGGATGCTGTGAGAAATCGCACAGCCCGCACCACCGACGGACGCTATGCTTGTCATGCGGGGGAATCGCACTTCCCACGCCCACACTTTCCGGTTGGTCGGAAACGGGGCCGTCGTGCTACCCACCAAAAGGAGCGTTCCATGGCAGTGACAGCGCGGGTCGTTGACGTGCGGGAAGATATTCGGCGCGGCGATGAACCCTTCGATCGGATCATGTCCGCAGTTGCGGCGCTCGCGGATGGCGAAGACCTCGTGATCATCAATCTCTTCGAGCCGGTGCCGCTCTACGGTCTCCTCGCCCGGCAGGGCTTCACACACGAGACGGACCGGACCGTCGAGGGCGACTGGCGCGTCACATTCCGACGGCTGCCGAATAGCGAATCTCTGCCCCACGGCGCCCCCTGAGCGGTGCAGGTCTTGGCGTGTCCTCCCGAATAATGTCTCCAGATTGGCACGGTTTTGTGACGGTGCCCCTTCGCCTGTCGCATCGCTGTGACGGTGCTCCGCCTATGCTTCCGACAACAGAGACCCAGCGCGCCGATCGGCGCCTTATCGGGAGGGACCGCCATGACGATCTTGCACACCTTCATCAGCCCGCGCCGCTACGCGCAGGGGGCAGGCGCGCTGGCCCAGGCCGGCACACTCATCCGGCCGTTGGGGGAGCACGCATTCGTCCTCTACGACCGCGCGGTCGCGGACCGCTGGGCACGGCAACTGCGCCCCGTGCTCGTGGCCTCCTGCCTCGGTGTCGGCGGAACGGAGTTTCAGGGCGAATGCACGCAGGCGGAGATCGACCGCGTGGGCACGGCGGCTCGCGTGATGCGCGCGGACATCATCGTTGGGCTCGGCGGCGGCAAGGCGATCGACACGGCCAAGGCCGTCGCCGACGACCTCGGTGCCGCGCTCGCGATCGTCCCGACGCTCGCCTCGACCGATGCGCCGACGAGCGCCCTCTCGGTCATCTACAATGATCGGGGCACCTTTGACCACTATCGCTTCTACCACCACAATCCCGACCTCGTGCTCGTCGATACGCAGGTGATCGCGGATGCGCCGGTGCGGCTGTTTATCGCCGGCATCGGAGATGCACTCTCGACGTACTTCGAGGCCCGCGCGACTGCCCAATCCTATTCCACGACGTTGGCCGGCGGCTGGCAGACGGTCGCGGCCGCCGCCCTGTCGCGCGCCTGCTGGGACACGATCCGTGTCTACAGCATGGAGGCGATCGCCGCCGTGCGTGCCCACCGGGTGACGGACGCGGTCGAAAAGGTCGTGGAGGCGAACACCCTCCTGAGCGGGCTGGGGTTCGAGAGCGGCGGACTCGCCGCGGCGCACGCGATCCACAACGGCCTCACCGCGCTCCCGGAGACGCACGGCATGTGGCACGGCGAGAAGGTCGCCTTCGGCACGCTCGTCCTGCTCGAACTGGAGAAGCACAACGCCCAGGACCGGCGCGACGTGCTCGACTTCTGCCTCGCGGTCGGACTGCCGGTCTGCTTCGCCGATCTCGGCG
>JBPCMC010000355.1:0-8488 GCA_051002645.1 Thermomicrobiales bacterium | reverse complement strand
CGACGGTGTCCGGCACATTGATCGTCGTCGCCCCCGCACGGATCGCCATGCCGAACATGCGCACGAGGTATTCCTTCGGCGAGCGCGTCGCGTCCATCGCGGAGAACTCGACGTTGGACGTGAAGCGCGCCGCCTGCCTGATCGCCGCCTCCGCCATCTCCATGATCTGATCCTGATCCTTGCGATCTTGGTACTGGAGGTGGATTGGGCTGGCGCTGATGAAGGTGTGGATGCGCGGCTCCTCGGCGGAGCGCAGCGCCTCGACCGCCGCCTCGACATCCACCTTCACAGCGCGGGCGAGGCCGCAGACCGTCACGCCCTTGGCGCGCTCGGCGATTTGCCGCACCGCGTCGAGGTCGCCGGGGGAGGCAATCGGAAAGCCCGCCTCGATGATGTCCACGCCGAGGCGGACGAGCGCGTCCGCCACTTCCAGCTTCTCGTTGACGGTCATGCTCGCGCCCGGCGACTGCTCGCCATCGCGCAGCGTGGTATCGAAGATATAGACGCGTTTCCCGGCCTCGATAGCCGGGCGCTGTACGATAGACGGCTGAGACTCGATTCCGCTGGTACTCATGGCTGGCATCCTTTCCGCTCGTCGGTAGCGCAGGCTTTCAGCCTACGGACATTGACGTAGGCCCGTACCCGGGCCCCGTAAGGTCGCGGCGAAGGAGAACGCGCGCGTACGCTGCCGATACTGCCATTGTACTACGCCTCCTTTCCGCTCTACCGCCCGAATGCAACGAAAAAACCCGCCCCCAACCAAAGGGACGGGCAGAAGTTCCTGCTCGCGGTACCACCCTCGTTGCCGCGTGTCACGCACGACCACTCGATTGGCGCGATAACGGGCGTACCCGGTGATGGCTGATTACGAGAATTCGCCATCACGGCTCATGGGCGAGGTTCCGCGCCTTCCGCCACCGGGCTTGCACCATCTCCCGGCTCGCTAGGGCGTGGGGTGCGCGTACTGCTCCCCGTCAATGCCGTCGCGTAGCCTAGCAGGTGTTCGGTGGCCTGTCAAACGCCGCGTGATGGCGGATGCGTCTCAAAGCCGGACGGCCGCAAGGTGGGGAGATTATGTTCGTAGAGGCAAACCTCCGGCTTGCGGGGCCTGCAAGCCGGAGGCTTGCCTCTACGGTTTCCTGCATCGTGCGCGAGCGGCCGGCTTTGAGACGCATCCGAGGCCAACGACCACAATTGCTCCTGCCCGCAGTATGCCGTACACTACAGTACGATGACCGTTCACAGAGCGCAGAGACAACATCCTCAGGAGTAGTGACGTGGTCACGATACAAGGGCACAACAATCTGACGAGTGCGGAGCGCGCGGCGCGTATCGCGCAATATATCGAGCAGGATCCGCAGCGCCCGTGGCCCGGTTCCGAACGCATCAAGGATTTTCACACCCCCGTCTGGGCGCTCATCGGGCATTATCAGCATGGCGCTGGGCAGAGTGTTGAGATGGTCGCGCGCGATTATCATTTGTCCGTGGAGGCCGTCGAGACGGCGATTCTTTTCTACCGCACCGACCGCCGCGCGCGCACGGCGATTGACGGACACTTTGCTGCCAATGAACCACCGGCCTGATTGCGCTGGTAATATCTACCGGGAAGCGCATCAAGACGATTTCGGATCTCGCGCGGCACGCCTTTCGCTTGTACCATAACTGCCCCGACAGGTGGGCCGCCTCTCATCGCAAGGCATCGTTATGCGCCGTTACTCACCTCACCTTTACATTGTCGCTGCGCTCTGCTTTGTGCTCTCCGCCTGCGCGACCGACGAGCCCCCTGCTGTACTTCAACCGTCGGTTCCCGCCTCGATTCTCACCGTGACCCCGGCGACACCGACTGTGGCGCCTACCCCACGATTCGTCACCGCTACGCCAACTCCAGTTGTTGTGCCTTCCCTTCCTGGTCCGGTCGCTGCCCGCGTCATCTCGCCTCACTTCACCCGCCTGCCGGCTACACAGACCATCTCGGACTTCGGTGATCCACAGATTATCGACTACCTGCGCGCGAACTCTCCTACAAACACCCCACATTTCCAGCCGCCGTGCGAACAATCTGAGACAGCACATATCTGGGGGGCGAGCAGCTTCATCACCGCCGATATTGGCTGGATGCTCTGTGGCCGCGCGAACTTCAAGGACTCTCAGGTCAAGCAACTGTACAAGACTGATGACGGTGGCATTCACTGGACATTGATCAGCGCGACATCGTCAGGCGATCAAAGCAGACGTATCCCGAAGACATTGCCGGAAGGGGGTCTCATCGGCTACCTGTTTTTTGTTGATGAGGGCCACGGCTGGCTATCCGTGAATTCGATGGCTCAAACGTCACCTCGGACCTGAATTCGATCTTCAGCAGTTTGTTCACCACCACCGACGGCGGACACTCATGGAAGGAGGTCTTCGTGACGAACGGACGTGATCGGATTACGGACGTCGCGTTCAAAACCGCCACGGAAGGGGCGCTCGCTGTGCTCGATCCACTGACACGGCAAGAGGTTGTGCTTGCTACCCAGGATGGCGGCGTAACATGGACGCAACCGTATCCTGCTCCCGCACCGAATAATCTCTGGCATTTCAGTGATGCGCAGCGCGGTATCGGCGCAGGCACGCTGCTCGACCCCGCCGCCATCCTCATATCTGAAGACGGCGGTGCTGCGTGGCGACAAGTCAGCACATTGCGCGATGGACATGCGGGCGAGGTAACGCGGCTGAGTTTTCCCGATTCGCTGCACGGATGGGCGGCTGTCGCGTATGAAAAGTTCGGTAGCGCGCCGACGATGAAACTGTTCCGTACTACCGATGGAGCCGCGACGTGGACGGCGGTGTCGCTCAATAGCGCGAAAGACTCCGCTTTCGCCGCTTCCGGTTTCCTTCTAGACACGCAACATGGCTACGCCTTCACCGAAGGCGGGCAAGCGTGGGTCACGCACGATGGCGGCGAAACCTTCCAGCCAACGGATGAGTTCGCTCCGCGTTCCTCGCCAATACCAACCATTCGCGCGCAAACGGGTCGCCCGCCCCTGGCATTTCAACTCTATGCCTACTATCCCTATGGCAACGGATGGGCGCAAATACCGCTCGTTGATGACGTTGATGGCTTCTACATCGAAGGCAGTCTCCAGACACGAGATGTGTTGCAGGGTTGCGACCATCGGCAAGCGACGAGCTGTCAAATCCTGCTATTCGTCTCAGTAGATGGAGTGGCATGGACGCGGTATGACCTCGTTTCGGTGCTGCCGACGCACATACAATACGACGGAGGCGCGCTCCGGTGGATGGGCAGACCGGCCGGGCCACTTTACCGCACGGATGATGGCGGGCAGACATGGACGCAGATTCGGTAGTGTCGGTTCACGTCACCGTGTCCGTGACGACAGGAGCGCTGAGGGGTTTGCGGCGCACGCTGCCCACGCGCACCCCGGTGACGAGCGCGACGCTGGCGAGGATGATCGCGAGGCCGATCAGGGTGCCGGGGCGCAGTCGTTCATGGAGAAAGAGCGCGCTCCAGATGATGCCAAAGGCGGGGATGAGGTAGGTGACGCTCAGGGTCTTCATCGGGCCGACGCTGGCGATCAGTGAGAAATAGAGGAGATACGCCAGCGATGTCGAGAGGAGCGCCAGCGCGACGACGGCAATCGCCAGCGCGAGCGGCGGCATGCCGACAAAGGCGACTTTCGAGAACATGCCCGCCAGTGCGTATGAGAGCGCTGCGGCGAACGACGCGCCGACCGAGAGGACGATCGTCGCGTTCAGCGGCAGCGGACTCCAGCCGACGAGAATCGCGACGCCGGCGATGCCGAGGATGAGCCCGATACTCTTTTTCATGTCCAGCCGATCCCTTAACCAGACGGCGGCGACGATGGCGGTAAAGAGTGGCGTCGTGGCATTGAGGATGGACGCGAGCGAGGCCGTCAGGTGCAGTTCGGCGGCGGCGATGAGCGTGTAGGGAATGGCGGCATTCAGCGCCCCGAGGATCAGATACTTCTTCCCGTGCGCCCGGAACGCCGGAAGCGCCGTGATTGCCGCCGCATAGAGGAGCAGCGCGATCCCTGCGAAACCGACACGCAATTCGGCGAGGACAACCGGGCCGAACACCGGCACCGCGATCCGCATAAAGAGGAACGATCCGCCCCACAACGCGGCGAGGAGCAGCAACATCACCATATCCTTCATCCGCATTCCGGCACGATTCCTTTCACATGAAACGATACCCGCACGATCATTGTCGAGAAGCGAAGCAGGCCGATCTATCCGGATCTTGCGGGCGAAGTGCGACGTGCGACGTGTTGCGCCTTCGTTCGGAAGGACGCTCTGCGACAACGGAAACCGAGGCCGGTCAGGACTTTTCGATGACGAGGCGTGCGCCGAGGGCAATTAGCACCGCTCCGGTCAGCCTCTCCATCCGTCGGCGGATCGTGGGGGAGGTGAAAACGGCGCGCATTCTGGTCACGAACATCCCGTAGCCCATCAGCCAGAGCACCACCATGAGGTCGAACAGCGCGCCGAGGAGGAGCATCTGCGGGAGGATGGGCTTCTTCGCCGCGATGAACTGCGGTAGGAAGGTGGCGAAGAAGACGACCAGTTTCGGATTGAGGATCGCACTGACGAATCCTTGCCAGTAGGCGCTGCCACCGCTCATCCTCAGCAGCCTCTTCGCGCTTCCCGATGTGTCGGCTGGCGGCGGCTCCGGCTGTCGCGCCGACCAGAATGCCTGGATGCCGAGGAAGATCAAATAGGCGGCGCCGCAGAGCTTGATGCCGGTGTACAGGCGCGTGGCGGTGTGCAGGAGGGACGACAAGCCGAGTCCGGCGACGGTGGCATGGATCAAGATAGCCGATCCGATCCCCAGCGGCGTGAGGAGTGCGCCCCGCCGACCGTGGCGTAGGGCGTTCCTGATCGTCGTCGCCGTGTCCGGGCCAGGTGTGACGATCACGAGGAGAGACGTGCCGAGGAAGGCGAGCATCGTGCTATTCATGCCGCCATTGTCGCGGCGATCAGGTGGGCAGGATACGGCCAAACGCGGCCCCGGCATACCATCCAATCGCCGCTGGGGACCTCACCCCCGGCCCTCTCCGTCAAGCGGCGAGGGGTGACTCAAGTATAGTGCCGTGACTTACCAAAAAGACGCATCTTCCCCGCATTTGCTCCCCCTCTCCATCGCAATGGAGAGGGGGCAGGGGGTGAGGTTCCCATACCCTCGTCATTGCCGTGTGCCGTATACTGGCAGGGAGACGCGAACGTACGGCGGAGGCAGCATGACAATGGGCGACGATCTCGACCTCGGACTGCTGGAACCGGGGAGCGGCACGCCGCTCTACCGGCAAATCGCGGACGGTGTCAGCGCACAAATCACCAGCGGACGGCTGCCCCCCGGCGCGCGGCTGCCGACGGTGCGCGGGCTGGCGAAGACGCTCGGCGTCGGGGTAATCACCGTCGCGCAGGCGTATGAGGCGCTGCGGGAGGCGAATCTCGTCTCCGGGCAGGTCGGGCGCGGCACCTTCGTGCGGGACCGGACGGGCGCGGAAGCGCCGGGGCATCTGTCGTACCTGCCGTCGTATGTCGTGCCGCCGATTGGCGACCCGGAGATGCTGCCCCCCTCCCCCGCGCTGACGCTGCCGCCCTTCCCGCTGCCGGTGCGCGCCGCCCGCCCCAATCAACTGATGACGCCCGCGCACCGCGCCGGAGTGATCTCACTCGCCTCCGGGCAACCGGCAGCGGATGTCCTGCCCGTTGTCCATCTCAAGAAGGCGTGGCGCATCGCAGTGGACGAACTGGATGGCAACCTGCTCGGCTACGGCCCCGCCCTCGGCGACCCGGATTTGCGGCTCGCTATCGCGGAGCGGTGCGCCGGATGGGGCTTCGCGGCGAGTGCCGACGATGTGCTGATTACGACGGGTGGGCAACAGGGCATCGATCTCGTCGCGCGCTCCCTCGTCGGCCCCGGCGAGCGGGTGGCGACCGAGGTGCCGACCTTCGCCGCCGCCATCGACATCTTCGCCGCCTCGGGCGCGCGCATCGTCCCTGTGCCGACCGACGAGCACGGTATGGATATGTCCGCACTGGCGGCGGTCTGCGAGCGGGAGCGGCCCCGCCTCATCTACACCGTGCCGACCTCGCACAATCCGATGGGCTCGGTGCTCTCCGTCGACCGCCGCCGCGCGATGCTCCAGATCGCGGCGCGGCACGGCGTCCTGATCCTTGAGGACGACCACTGCAACCCGTTCGTCTACGACCGCGAGCCGCCGCCGCCGATCAAAGCGGGCGATACGGACGGGCGCGTCATCTACGTCTGGAGCGCGGCGAAGACCGTCTCACCGGACTTGCGCGTCGGCGCGGTAATCGCCGGACCGCCCTTAATGGCACGCCTGACGGCGATGAAGATGGTCACGGACCGCTTCACCGCGCGGCTGCCGCAGCGGGCGCTCCTCCATTACTGGGACCTGGGAGGCGGCAAGACCGCCGCGCGCGATGTCGCGGCGATGCGTGCCACGTACCACGAGCGGCGGGACGCGATGCTCGCCGCGCTCAATGCCCACCTACTGCCCTACGCGGACTGGCTCGTGCCGAAGAGCGGCCTCAATATCTGGCTGACGCTGCGAGATGGTCTGACGGCCCAGGAAGTGACCGCCGTGGCGCTCGCGGAGGGCGTCGCAACGGTCGCGGGCGAGGCGTTCTACCCGGCAGGCGTCGATGTCGCCTCCAACCGGCTCCGCCTCACCTACGCGGACAACACCCCGGCGACGATCACCGAGGGCGTCCACCGCCTCGCCTACACCTTCGAGCGCGTCACCGCCCTCGGCCCCAGCATCCGCCGTACCGCTGCCGCCCCGGTCTGAACCGGGATTCTTAACCACAGAGACACAGAGAGCACAGAGAGCACAGAGAGGGAAGAAGGAGTTTGATTCTCTTTCTTCTCTCTCCGTGTGTCCTCTGTGTCCTCTGTGTCTCTGTGGTTAAGAATCCCAGACGTTACTTCTTGAAGGCGCGGGCGGCCATGTAGCCGAGGCCGGCGGCGACGAGGACCGATTCGAGCGGCTTGCGCGAGATAAGTTGCTTCAGGTCGCCCATCCAGTCATCCGGCGTGCTCCCCTGGAGGTAGCTGCCCGTCTGCTCCAATGCACCGGCGGCTTTGGTGGCGACGTTCGCGACGGGGCTTTCCGTGCCCATCGTGCCGCTCTTCTCGCGGAGGGTGCCGGCCAGATCGGTCAATTTCTCGCCCGCCTGACTGCTCTTCTCATTGGCAGCTTGCTTGACCTGCTCGCCCTTATCGCCGACCGTGCCCATCAGTTGATCCGTCTTGCCGGTCATGCTCTCTTTCAGTTGATCGCTTTTCGTCTGCAAGTTCGCGCGGACGCTTTCGAGCGTGTCCTGCGCCTGCGTTGTCACCGCGTCGAGCCTGCCCTGGGCCTGCGAGCGGGCATCATCCACGCGCTGCGCGGCCTGATCTTTCATGCCGCTCAGCGCGGTCTGCGCCTGGTCCTTCATATCAGTGGCTTTCGACTGCGCCTGATCCCGGACATCCTGCGCCTTGCCCTGCGCCGCGTCTTTCAGGTCGCTCGCCTTACCCTGAGCCGCGTCCTTCGCATCGCTCGCCTTATCCTGCGCTGCGTCCTTCACGTCACTCGCCTTGTCGTGCGCGGCGTCCTTCAGGTCACCGGCTCTTTGCTGCGCCTGTGCCGCCGCGCCTTGGCTGGACGCACCGCTGCCACCGCCCTGACTGCGGACGAACTCACCGGCGTTGTGCGCCTGGCTGGCGTTATGGCTCTGGGTGCCGCCCATCGCGCCGGGGGCGGTCTGCGAGGTGGTCGGCGTCACCGTGCTCGTGCCGCCTTGTTTGCTGCTCTGATCCTGCTCCGGTCGTGCATTGCTGCCGTCGGTGTGGCTCTGCGGGGTGCTGCCCGTCCCCTGAGTTGGCGGCTTGCTGCCCGTGCTCTCCTGACTGCCACCATTGCCGCCGCCACCGGGCTTCTGGCCCGATGAGGAGTGTTGCTGGTGGTGCTGCTGCTCCGCCTGCCGCTGCTGCCCCGATGTCCCGTGCCCCGCGTCGCCCGTGCGCTTCTGATTGCCTGTGCTCATCTCTTCCTCCTGATTGCCGTACGCGGCGCTGCCCTCTCCGGCATAGCCGACACCAGTGCCATATGGATTGTCGGTCCGACCGGGATCGGTCGTCGCCCCGGATGATTGCGCCATCTTCTCGCGCTGCTCCGCCAGCGCCTTGCGCTCTGCTTCGCCGCCCGCCGCCATCTCCACGGCATTATCCGGCGATCCTTTGGGCTTCACATTCTCTGGGGTCGGGGGGACGAATGTATCGCGGCGCTCCCCGCTTCGCTCAACCATGCGCGTGCCTCCTTGGCTGTATGCCGATGCAGCCGTGTGGCGCTGTGGCCGCCACGACGGTTCATCAGTAAGGTAAGCAACGAACGTGCCATTGCCGTTCTACCGATACTCAGTATACACATTGCTACGGCGCGCTGAGTCTGGG
>JBPCMC010000354.1:0-9108 GCA_051002645.1 Thermomicrobiales bacterium | reverse complement strand
ACGATACGTTCGGCGGCTTCGTGGCACGCGCGGCAGCATTGGGCTTCGCCGCGACTGACACGAAGGAGGCACGAATCGCACAGCATGGGAGGGCGACCGGCGCGCGCTATCGCCTGCTCAAAGGAGTGCTCGCCCGTCTCGGTCTCCTGCACCCCGCGTATCGGCTCTATCGCTACGCGGTCGTCAGCACGTTCGAGGTCGCGCTCCGGCCTGTCGAAGTCTCGTCGTGAGCGCGCCGGTCGCCTTCCCGCCGCCGACGGGCAATGATACGAGCCGCACGGCGCTCGGCACGCACGCAACGCGTGCCGCCTTCTGGAACACGGTGCTGCTGCCCGCGAAACTCGGCTCACACCTGCTCGCCCAACTCGTGCTCGCCAACGCGCTGCCAAAGGCGGAGTTCGGTGTCTACGTGCTGGCGCTCTCCGTCGGCGTCACCTCCGGCTCGCTAGTCGATCTCGGCACCGAGCGCAGTGTGGTCAAGTTCTTGCCCGAGGTCGCGGGCAGGCAGGGGCGACGCGGCGTGCGGACGCTGCTCAGTTGGGTCTTCGGCTTCAAGTTGGCCGTCCTCGTCCCGGTGCTCGCGCTCGCGACCCTCTTTCATCAGTCGTTCTTCCGCTATCTCGATCGCCGCATTCCACCAATTCCTGCTGATAAGGTCAATGACCAGGCATTCATCCAGGAGCACGACCGCATTGCGTCGCTCGTCAGCAGTCAACACTGGACGATATTCTTCGCTGTTGTCTCACTCGTCCTAGTCGGCGCATTCTATGATGTCGCGATGCAAAGTTTGGTAGCGACATTCAAGAACAAGAGCTGGAATGTCATCACCATCTTCGTGACACTCCTGGACCCAATAGTCGTTACCATTATCGTGCTCGGCAGCGGCAATATTGGGATCGTGCTCGTCGGTCGTGTCGGTGTTGCCCTCATAGCGATGTGTGTCGCCGGCATCTATTCGATCTACGCGGTGCGCGAGAGTGTCGCGGAGGAGCGCCAGTACGTCAGCGCGGAGCAGCACGAGCGCCCGCTGCCGATCCGCCGCTTCGCCCTCTACTCCAGCCTCCAATACGCCTTGCAGGTGACGAGTTTCTTCACCTCGTATGCCTTCGCCGCCCTCATCCTCACCAATGCCGAGGAGATCGCCGGCTATCGCGTCGCCTCCGGCTCGGTGCGCGAAATCCTCGCCGCGCTCACGACGCCGATTATTGGCATCCAGGTACCGATCTTCACGCGTATCTTCACCGCGCGGGACGACCGGCAACTGAATGTCGCCTATGGACTGGTGGCGCGTTTTCTCGCCCTCGTCCTCATACCCGGCGCGGTCGGATTGTCGCTGCTCATCCCGAACCTCTTCCGCATTTTGTACCCGAAATACGAGTCCTTCACGAGCGTCTGCATCGTGCTCATCGTCCTCCTCTTCGCGGAGTCGTGTTTGAGCACGGGCACCACGGTTTTGCTGACCTTTGAACGCTATGGCGCGGTCATCGCGGCGCGCGCGATCGCGCTGATCGCCCTCCCGGTGATGTTTTTCACCGCGCGAACCTACGGCGCGATGGGCGCGGCGCTCACCTCCGGCGGATTCGCGGTGCTGGCTGCGCTGGTCGGCACCATTGCGTCGAACGCCGTGCTGCCGATCCGCTATCCGCTCGATTTTGTACGGCGCGTGGGCATCGCCGCCCTCAGCATGGGCGCGGTCGTCGGCGGGCTGGCCTTCACCGTCGCGCGCGTCCCCGCCAATGCGGGCGGTGGGCTGCATCGCATCTTCTGGCTCGCAGTGACCGGCGGTATCGCGGCGATCGGCGGCGCTGTCTATCTTGCGGTCTTCCGGCGCATCGGCGGCGTCGAGCCCACCGACATCGACCGCCTGCGCACGCTCCGCATCCCGATGCGCGGGCTGATCGTGCGCCTGCTCACCGGGGAACGTGCCTGATGCGCGTCGCACTGGTCAATGTCACGACGACGACGAAAATCGGCGGCGTCGAAACCTTCGTGCGCCAACTCGCGCGCTTCCTCGCCCTCCGTGGCGTCGATGTGTCGATCTTCGGCGGCACATCGATGCGCGACGATCATCCGGCGGCGCCGGGCGTCCGCATACACACCACGCCGTACATCGAACGCGCGCAATTCCGCCGCGTGCCGCTGCTCGCCCGCCAATACGGTGCGACGAAACTCCTCGAACGCGCGTCGTATGCGGTCGGCGCGCGGGCGGACCTCGAATCCGGCGACTTCGACATCATCCACATCCACAAGCCGTTCGATTTTCCGCTCGCGGCATGGCTGCGCGCCCGTACGCAGGCCCGCGTCGTCTACAGTTCGCATGGGCGCGACTTCTTTCCAGGCGACCGGCGATTCATCGGCTCCATCGATGTGCTGACCGCGTGTAGCCGCTACAACGCCGTCGAGGTTGCCGCCCGCTATGGCCGAGAGATGCGTGTCGTCTACAACGGGGTGGACACGGAACAATTCGCGCCGCAACCGCCTGATGCAAGACGATGGCAGCGGCTGAACATTCAGGGCGCGCCGGTCGCGCTCTGGGCCGGGCGGCTCGTGCGGTGGAAAGGAACGATTGACGCCGTGCGCGCGGTGGCGCTGGCACGATCCCCCGTCCATCTCGCGATCGCGGGCGACGGTCCCGAGGAGCAGCGACTGAAGGACGCGGCCCGTTCATTGGGCATCGCCGAGCGCGTCCACTTCCTCGGCAATGTGCCGCACGAGGACCTCCCGGCCCTCTTTGCCGCGTCACAGGTCGTGCTCGGGACGAGTTTTGCGAACGAAACGTTCGGGATGACGCTCGCGGAGGCGTCGGCCTGTGGTCGACCCGTGATCGCTACCGATTTCGGCGGCTTCCCGGAGGTCGTGCAGAATGGTGTCACGGGGCTACTCGTGCCGCCGCGCGACCCCGCCCGCCTCGCGTCCGCGCTCGACGGGATCGTCGACGATCCCGTCGGGGCAGCGGCGAGGGGCGAGGCGGGCCGCGCATACGTGACTACCCAATTCGCCTGGCCGATCGTCACCGAGCGCGTCCTCGCCGCCTACGCGGAGGCGCTCCATGCAGGTTGATTTCGTGACGACCTTCGGGATCGTCGAAGGCTTTCCATCATTCCCCGAGGCCACCCTCGCGCGCGCTCTCACGGCGGACGGACACACGGTGCGCGCGCTCACCTACTACGCGAAGTCGTCGCCGATGATTGACGCACACCACGCGCGCATTGACGGCACGGTCGTCCACCGCATCCGCCGCAAGGGGCTGATTGCGCCCGGCACGCTCCGTTGGATCATGCAAAACCGGCCGGATCTCGCGCACATTCATCATCACAGCAATCGCCTCTCCGCCCTCGCCTTGCCGGCCTATCACGCGCGCGGCGTCCCGGTCGTTTTTTCGCCGTACGGCATTCTCCACGATCCTGAACTCGTCGCGGATACCGACCGGCCGCTCGAAGCGCCACTGCGCACGGCGCGCATTCAGCGCTCCCTCGTCGCGTCGGCACGGGCGCTTGGTGCGAGGCATGGCGCATTCGTCTGGGCGCTGCACCGCCCATTGTTTGCCGCCGATGCGATCCATGCCATGTCTGAGCATGAACGCCGCATCCTCATCGACGACCTCGGCATCCCGGAGCAGCGTGTCCACTTTATTCCGGTCGGCATCGACGCGGGCCTGCTCGCAGCCCCGCATCCGGTCGCGCGCACCGACCACCCGACTGTGCTCTATATCGGACAAATGAAGTATCGGAAGGGCTGGGATGTGCTGCTGCGCGCCATCCCGGAGACCGTCCGGTGCGTACCGGAGGCGCAATTCGTCTTCGTCGGCCATACCGGGCGGGATCGAGAGGACTTCGACGCACTCGCTCGTGACCTCGGCATCGCCCGGTGGCTCGATCTGCGCGGTCGCGTCAATGAGGCGGAGAAGGTGACGTTGCTGCGCTCCTCCTGGGTCTTGACCCTCCCGGCCCGTTATGAGGGCTTCGGCATCCCGCTCGTCGAGGCGATGATGTGCGAAACGCCGGTTGTGACGACCGATGTGCCCGCCTGCAACGAAATCGTCGAGGATGGCGCGACGGGCCTGCGCGTGCCGCCCGACGACCCGGCGGCGCTCGCCGCAGCGCTCGTACGGCTGTTACGCGATGAGCAGCTGCGCCACCGCCTGGGCGCTGCCGGATATATGACAGCGATGCGTCGCTACGCCGCGCCGGTAGTCGCGCGGCAATTCGAGCGACTGTATGCATCGCTCGCTGATCGGCGCCACTGATGCGCGTCTTGTATTTCACCGGTGCCTACCGCCCGGACTCGATGGTCAGCCACACACACGGCGAACTCGTCGCGGCGCTCCGCGCACGCGGCGTCGCAATGGAAATCGCGACAATCGGCGCGCGCGATCAGCCGGAACCGCTCGCGCGCGAGACGGACACCTACGGCACCGTCGTCTGGCGCATTCGCCCGCCATCCGGCGCGATGAGTCGTATCAGAAGGGCATACAGCGCGCACGTCTGGGCATTCCCGCCATTCGAGGCCCTCGTTCGCTCCCTGCGCGCCTTTCTCACGGCAGAACGGATCGCACAGTACGACCTCTTCCACGTCGGCATGGCGTTCCCGTACGCGACCGCCTTTCGCCATGCCATGCGCGGTCGCGCGGCCCCACCCGCCATTGTGACGATCACGGGCGGCGACATTCTCACCGACGAGGGGACGGGGTACGGCTACGGGCGGCTACCGACGACCCGGCGCGCGATCCAGCGGACACTGCGATGGGCGGCGCTCGTGCAGGCGAACTCGCCGCACTCCGCGCGCGTCGTCGCGGCGTATGGCTGCCCCATCGCGCGGGTCGCCGTGCAGCCGCCGCAGTCGCCGCACGCGACCGTCGCAGCGGCGGATCTCGCGGACTTCCGCGCCGCTTCGCGCGCCGCTCTGGAATCGTCCGGCGCCATTCCACCGGGCCGCCTTCTCTTCGGCCTTGGGAGAATGGTGCCAATCAAAGGATACGATGACGTCATCCGCGCGCTGCCGGCCATCCGCCGCACACATCCCGACGTGACGCTGATGTTCGCCGGGCCCGCGCGCGACGCGGCGGCGGCAACCTATGTCGCGTCGCTCGAATCGCTCGCGGCGAGCCTCGGCGTGCGGGATCATGTGCGCATCGCCGGTCAGATTCCCTTCGACGCCGTGCCCCGCTACTTCGCCGCCGCCGAGATTGCCCTGATCCCATCATTGATCGACGGATTGAACAAGACCGGCATCGAGGCAGGGGCCGTCGGGACACCGTCACTCGTCAGCGAGACTGCCGGGTTGGCCGACTATGTCGCGCAGTTTGCAGCTGGCGCGGTCGTGCCGCCGCGCAACCCGGAGGCGCTCGCAGCGGCGATACTCCGCCTCCTGGGGGACGATGCCGCGTGGCGTGCGGCATCGTCCGGCGCGGTGCGCATGGCCGATGCGTTCTCGCTCGACCGTACCGCCGATGGGGTCCTCGCATTGTACGAACGCCTCCTCGTACCGTCGTGACTACCCGCGCCTATGCTATACTCGGCGGCGGTACGGGGGAGTGACGGAGGCGGAGTTGGCAGCAGGGACGAGAGACGTTTTGGTAGAGCAGCACGCCGCGCCTGCTCGCATCGCGAACCCACCGCGCATCGTCTATGTGGCGTATCCGTCGAGTCTCGTCCTCCGATCCGCGAACGCGGTGCAGACTTACGCGACGGTGCGCGCGCTCCGCGCAATCGCCCCCCACTGCGACATTCTCATTCCTCGTTTCGCCCATCGTGGGAGCCGGTTCACCGATCTTAATGCGACGCATCTGCTGCGCCTGCCCTTCAACGCCGGGCGACATCTGATCCGTTCCGTGATCTGGTCCTATGCGGAACGGACGTGGTTCTCCCTGCGTGTGCTGGCTTGGCTGGCGCGCCAACGGCTGCGCCCCTCGCCTCCTGAGGTGGTGTATGTCAGAGATAGTGTCTGCGCGATGTGGCTCGCGCTGCTCGCGCCGCCGGTATGTGGCGCGGCAGTGATATTCGAGTCGCACGATCTGGAAAGCGAAAATCGGTCGGCGAATACCGGCCCGGTTGCCCGCCGGATCGCTCACCATATCGACCGGATCGCCTTCGCGCGCGCCAGCGGTATCGTCTCATTGACCGCGACGTTCCTGCCGGAAATCGACCAGCGCCGACCGGGAAAACATGCCTCGGCGGTCACGGTCATCCCGGATGCGTTCGACGACGCGCTCTACACGCCGCACGACCGTGATAAAGCACGCGACGCGCTGGGCATTCCGACCGATGCGTTCGTTGTCGTCTATACGGGATTGACCTTCGCCTATCATGGCGTCGATCTGCTCGTCGACGCCTTCGCATTGCTGGCCGGCCGCCTGACCAATGCACGTCTCATTCTCGTCGGTGGGCGAGCGGGCGAGCGCGATACCATCGGGCGGCGGATTCGCGATGCCGGCATTGGCGACCGTGTGACCGTCGTTGCGCCGCTGCCGGTCGAAGAAATACCGGCATACCAGGCCGCCGCCGATGTGCTGGTCATCCCGGACACGGTCACGAAGGCGAGCGCGTCGCCGCTGAAACTGTTCGAATATGCCGCGATGGCCCGGCCAATCGTCGCGTCCGATCTCCCGGCGTTGCGCGAGATTTTGCCTCCCGACAGTGTGCGGTATGTTGCGCCCGCACACGCGAGCGCCCTCGCGGATGGGCTTCAGTGGGTGGCGGAGCATCCCGCCGAGGCGGGCGCGATGGCCCGTCGCGCGCATGATGCTGTGTCGATCTATACCTATCAGGCGCGCGCCGCAGCAATTGTGTCGTTCTGCGCCGAGATTGCGGATCAACACGCATGAACCACGTCGAGATGCAGGCACGGCGCGAATCGTCGCCTGCTGCCCCGACTATCGCGGGGCGCGTGCGTCTCTGGTGGTCCCGCGTTGACCGGGGGCTCGCCGTCCTGGTCATCCTCAATCTCTGCTCGCTTCCGCTCGTCGCGCACCGCATGACCGCATCGGACGCGATTGAATATTACGTCTACGACCGCTCAGTCTACTTCGACCACGACCTCAACTTCACCAACGATTATCAAGGGTTCTATGATCGTAACTCCAACGGGCTGGCACAATTCAAAGAGGGCTTCATCGACAAGCGCAACCCCGCCGGGAACGCGATCAATAACGGCCCGTGCGGCTCGGCGATCCTCTGGGCGCCGTTCTTCGTCGCCGGTGACATCGCCGCCCGGACACTGCACGGCGTGGGATTCACTGTCGCCACGGATGGCTACAGCCTCCCGTACATTTGGGCGGTCTCACTGGGCGCGGCGATCTATGCGGGCATCGCGCTCGCGCTCACCTACTGGCTTGCGCGGCAGATCACCGATCGCCTCGCGGCGTTTTGGGCCTCGCTGATCATCTGGCTCGGCACGCCCGCCCTCTTCTACAGCCACCTCGCACCGACCTATGCGCATGCGACATCGTGGTTCGCGGTCGCTGCCTTCCTCGCGGTCTGGTATCGCTCGCGCGAGCGGCGCGCATGGCCGATGTGGGTTGCGCTCGGCGCGCTCGGCGGGCTGGTCGCGATGATCCGCGAGCAGGATGCCGTCTTCCTGCTCGTCCCCGCCATCGACGAAGCGCTCCGCGTGCTCCCCGGCGCGCGTCACCCCAACCGCGCTTGGATGTCGGATCTGATGCGGACACTCTGCGGCGGTCTCGTCATGGGCGTCTGCGCGATCATCGCGTTCATACCCCAATTGCTCGTCTATAAGCGGCTCAATGGCAACTTCCGTCCGTCATCGGAAGTCTCCGACAAACTTCATTGGAATGCCCCGAACGCCCTCCGCGTCCTCTTCGATCCGGCGCATGGTCTCTTCTTCTGGACGCCGATCCTCCTCCTCGCCGCTTTTGGGATATGTCTGCTCATGCGGCGTGATCTGCGTCTGGGGATCGCGCTCGCGAGTGGCTTTCTGATGACACTCTATCTGAACGGCGCGTTCCAGACGTGGACGACTGCCGGGGCATTCGGGGCGCGCCGCTTCATCGTCTGCAGCCCGCTTTTCGCGGTCGGGCTGGCGGAGGTCTTTTGTCGCTTCGGCGAGCAGCGCGGGCAGATCGGCCCGGTCGCACGCCGTTGGGTGCCCGTCCTCGCGGCGCTGGTCATCCTCTGGAACTGCGGGCTGATCGTCCAATTCGTCAAGCAGTATATGGATCGACAGCAACTCGAGTGGCCGCGCGTCTTCGTCAATCAGTTCACGCTCGTGCCGCGCCATCTGGCGGGCGACCTCTGGCGCTTCATCCGCAATCCGGGCTCGTTTTATCAGGGGGGCGGCTCGTGATGCACACATCGCCCACTGCTGCGGCACATGAGGCATACGACGACGCCTATTTCGCGGTGCAGGTCGCCAAGTCGGACGCGAAGGTTCGCTGGGAATATTCGCGCCTGATCGCAATGGGCGGCATCGCCTTGCCCGCCGATGCGCGCGTGCTCGATGCGGCGTGCGGGGCGGCTCCCGGCCTGCGCTATTTCGATGAACGGGCGGCACAGGTCGTCGGCCTCGATATTTCCGCGTCGGCATTGCGGGCGGCGCGGCGGATGGTGCCGGGCGCGCGGCTGATCCAGGCGAATCTCGACGCGCCCCTGCCGCTCGCCGATCGCACCTGCGATCTGATCGTCCTGCGGGAGGCGATTGAGCATCTACAGGACGGCGAAACGACCTTGCGCGACTGCCTGCGCGTCTTGCGACCCGGCGGATGTGTCGCCATCACGACGCCGAATCTCTGGGACGCGCGCCGCCCGTTTTTCGCGCTCGCGCGCCGGACGTGGAGCGGCGAAGCGGATCCAACCCACACGCACCTCTACACGCCACGCGAGATGACGAGGCTGCTCCGCGATATTGGCTTCCGACAGGTACGGGTCCGCACCGGGTTCAAGCCGATCGTTCGCGTCGGCGGCAAACGATTTCCCCTTCAAGTGGCGATCCCGTACCCGCCTCTCGTCGGCAATGGCATCGTCGCCTTCGGCTGGCGGGAGGACGCATCGTGATCTCGCCGTGGCTGATCTCGGTATTGCGCTGCCCTGTCTGCGTCCAGGAAAGCCCCGGATCGAGCGGGCTCATGCCTTTGGATAGCGCTCTGGTCTGTGC
>JBPCMC010000353.1:0-3325 GCA_051002645.1 Thermomicrobiales bacterium | reverse complement strand
GCCGAGGCGACGTTCGGCAGGCGGAGCCCCCCCGCCACCGATACAACGGAGCATTCACGTATGCCGTTACGTCTCGCAATCCTTGGCAGCACCGGCTCTATCGGGCAGAGCACGCTGGAAGTCGTTGACGCGCACCCTGACAAACTGCAGGTCGTCGCTCTCGCGGCGGGCCGGAATGCGGCGCTACTCCGGGAACAGACCGCGCGCTACCGACCGGGGCTGGTGAGCCTTGATGATGGCGTGGCGCCGGAGTGGAGACCCGCCCACACGGAGCGGCTTGCCGGGGCGGAGGGGTTGCTGGCTGTCGCAACGCATCCCGACGCCGATATCGTCGTCGTCGCCACCTCGGGACATGCCGCGATTGAGCCGACGCTCGCTGCGCTCCGGGCCGGGAAGGTTGTTGCGCTCGCCAACAAGGAAACAATTGTCTGCGCAGGCGAACTCGTCATGCGGGAGGTGCAGCGTGCCGGGTACCGCCTGCGCCCGGTCGACAGCGAGCACTCGGCGATCTGGCAGTGCCTCGAAACAGCACGACCGGGAGCGGAGCCAGAGCGCATCATTCTGACCGCGTCGGGCGGCCCGTTCCGTACGTCGTCGATGGAGCAGTTGCGCGCGATGACCGCCGCCGATGCGCTCAAACACCCAACCTGGAAGATGGGGAGCAAAATCACTATCGATTCGGCGACGCTGATGAACAAGGGGCTGGAGATCATCGAGGCGCGCTGGCTCTACGACATGCCGTATGAGCGGATCGATGTGCTCGTCAATCCACAAAGCGTCATTCACTCCGCGATCCTGTACGCGGATGGCTCGCTGATCGCGCAACTCGGCCCGGCGGACATGCGCCTGCCGATCCAGTACGCGCTCTCCTACCCGGAACGCTGGCCCAACGCCTTCCGTCGCGCCGACCTCTCCACGATTGGTCGTCTCGATTTCGAGGAGCCGGACACGACGCGCTTCCCGTCGCTCCTGCTCGCGCGACAGGCGGGCGAGGCGGGCAACACCTACCCGACCGTTCTGAGCGCGGCGGATGAGGTGGCGGTTGACCGTTTTCTCAGGGGCGAGATTGGCTTTCTCGCTATCCCCGCGCTCGTCAGCCGTACGCTCGACGCGCACACACCGGACGGCCCGCTCACACTGGAGAGCATCCGCGCGGCGGATCGCTGGGCACATGCATTCACACAAACAGCAGTACCATAGCAAGCCTTGTCGTTTGCTACCGGGAGGCGATTATGACGCACAACGGGACAGGGCGGCGGATGAAGATTGGCACGATCGCTCAGCAGGCCGAGCGAACGCTGAACGGGCAGCGCGTGCGGTTCAATGACATCAAGGATCTGGCGGTGGCTGCGGAGGCAGTCGGCCTCGACTCCTTCTGGCTCCCAGATCACTTCATCTATCGCCCCCACGAACCGGACCAGCTCGGCGTCTGGGAAGTGTTCACCTTCCTCAGCGCCCTTGCCAGCGTAACCGCGACGATCGCGCTCGGGACGCTTGTTACCGCTACGTCGTTCCGCAATCCGGCGCTCCTCGCCAAGATGGTGGACGCGCTGGACGAGATCTCGGGCGGCCGCTTCCTCCTCGGCCTCGGTGCGGGTAACTGGGAGCCGGAGCACACCATGTTCGGCTATCCGTTCGATCACCGCGCCGGGCGGTTCGCGGAGGCGATACAGATCATCGCGCCGCTCTTGCGGGAGGGGGCGGTCGACTTCCACGGGAAGTATTACGAGGCGACCGATTGTGTCCTCCGTCCGCGTGGTCCGTCCCCATCCGGCCCGCCGATCTGGGTCGGTGCGAGGGGCGAGCGGATGCTGCGGATCATCGCCAGGCACGCGGACGCTTACATCACCATCTGGCCGATCACTCCGACACAGGTGACGGAGCAGTGGGAGAGGATGGTTGCCGCCTGCCAGGAAGTGGGGCGGGACCCCGCGACCCTCGAACTGACCGCAGGCACGTTCGTCCGCCTCCCCGAAAACGGCCAGCCCGCCGTCGATGACAAAGCCATCTGTGGGACGTATGCGGAGATCGCGGCGCAATTGCAGGCATTCGCGGCGGTCGGCGTGCGTCACCTGCACGTCACCTTCCGCCCTTCCATCAGCGTGCAGATGATCGAGGAGTTCGGGCGCGTCCTGGCGCTCATGAATTAGGGCGATGCGCTCCGCGCCGCACCGCCTGCGCGAGCGTTCAGCGCATCGGACTGAATGCTGTCGGGGCGAGGATGGTGCTGCGAATCCACAGGAGCAGGTTGCCGTCCTTCTCCGACTCCGCCCGCACGCGCTGCCATTCCGGGTCGCTGCGGAAGGCGTTCCACTTCGGGTCATAGTCGCTCAGCGCATCGAAGCGGAGGAGATAATAGAGCGACGGCTGATCCGCGCCGATTTCCACCGTCCAGAACCCGACGGGCGTGATGCCATGATTGGCGAAGATGCGCGTCGTGTGATCGTTGAATCGACGGTTGACGCCCGCAAATGTCCGCCCATTCTTGCCGCGATAGATGCGCTCCTCGAAGACACCGGGCGTGCCATCCGCAGTGTGGAACTGGAAGGGGTCGGGCGAATACGCCGTTGGCGCGAGGAGCGCGGTGTCGATACCGGTAATCAGCGCATGTGAGCCGGTATAGAGGCGATCTTCCATCGCCCGCCACGCATCGCTACGGCGGAAGTCCCCGGATGACTGCTGCCGTTGATTGCCATCGTCGAAGGCGAGCATCGTCGTCAAACGGGGTAGCTCGCCAATCGCGACCGTCCAGCAGCCGACGACGCGCGTCCCCCGCGCTTTGTACTCCGGGATCACATGCTCACCGAACCATGCTGTCAATGCGCCGAGGCTGGATGTATCAGGCGTCGTGTAGTGCCGCAGTTCGTAGAGCATCGGGCCTCCGTGATGCGGTGGCACGGGTTTTCAACCCGTGATCGGCAGGTTGAAAACCTGCCCCACCGAATTAGATCAGCGCATTCCCTGTCTCGGGGTCGAAGAGGTGCAGGTGCTCGGGTTTGAAGCCGATGTAGAGGCGGTCGCCGGTGCGGGCGCGCTGGCTCGGGTCGAACCGACCGACCACCTGCTTGCCGCCGGTGCCGGACATGTACATGAGGATTTCCGCGCCGAGCGGTTCGACGACGTCGACATTGACGGCGATGCGATCCTGCGATTCCGCGCCGTTGCTGCTCATCGGCAGCGGCACGACGTGTTCGGGGCGGACGCCGAGCGTCATCTCCTTGCCCGTCGCCTCCGCCAATCGCATCTTGACGCGCGGCGGGGCGGGCAGGGCGAACTCGCCATTGGCGAGCATGATCTGGTCGCCACTCCGCTGGACGGTGACGGG
>JBPCMC010000352.1:0-8109 GCA_051002645.1 Thermomicrobiales bacterium | reverse complement strand
CGGCGTCGCGGCATTAATCATGATCTCCATGATCCGATTGCTCTTCTCCTCCACCACGCCGCCCGCGATCCACATGCCGTAGACGATGATCGTCGTATAGAGGAGGATGTCGAGGATGTAGGCGATGCCGCGATTGGTATTTTTCTCGGTCTCGGACTGCGTGTTTGTGCCCGTCGCAGCCGTCGTCGCGCTCACCACGAACGTCGGTGGAGCGAAGATCTGCGCCTGGCGGGACGGGTCCACGCCGGCGCGCGTCAGGCGGTCCTGCACCGCGAGGAAGGACGCCGCCTGCTGGATGCGCGTGGCGGTCGCGTCCCGCGCCCCCGCCGTAGTCGCGTAGTCGAAGGTCAGATCGCCCGCCGGATCGCGACCGAGGGCGAGCAACCCGTGGTACGTTCCCGCGTTCACCTGATCGCGGAGAGTCTGGGTGGGGCCGCTCGCCGCAGTCAGGGTGAGTGTCGTATCGCCGGTGCCGTCCGCACGCAATCGCTGATCGAGTCGGGCAACCTCGTCCCCCGTCGCGGTGGGATTCGCGGTATCCACGACGGCAATCGTTGTCGTGCTCTCGCGGCCGTTGCGGATCGCCTGCACAATCGTCGGCGCGCAGGCGAGCACAACGAAGACGACCGCCATCAGGACGGTGATGATGACGAAACTCCGCTGCCGCACCCGCGCCAGGTATTCGCGCCGGACGATCAGCCGAATTTTCTCCCACGATCGTTGCATCATGCTCTCCCTTATGGCACTGCGACCGGCTCGCGCGGCGCGGCCTCTGCGTCGGCATCGGTCATTGCCTGCTCGCCGACGCTGGCGAGGAAGATGTCGTTCAGGGAGGGCTCGCCGATCTCGAAGCGGGTCACGCGGCCACCGTGTTCGAGTGCGGTGCGCAAGATGATCTCGGGGTCGTTGCCGCGCTGCATGTCCATTTCGACGAAATCGGGCCGTCGCCTGGTGACGGTAACGCCCGGAAGATCGTCCAGCCAGGCGATTTCCCGGTCGTCCGCGAGAGCGAGGCGGACGACCTGCCGCCCGGTGCTCCGCTTGACCGTGCGGACATCGCCGTTCACGACGAGCCGGCCGCGATGGATGATCGCGACCGCCTGGCACAACTCCTCCGCCTGCTCCATCTGGTGCGTGGAGAAGATAATCGTCTTGCCGCGCCGCCGCATTTCGCCGAACGCCTCGATCATCTGCGCCGCATTGACGGGGTCGAGACCGCTGAACGGCTCGTCCATGATGAGGATGTCCGGATCGTGCAGCACGGCGGCGAGGAACTGGATCTTCTGCTGATTCCCCTTGCTCAGTTGCTCGACGCGCTTGCGCCGGTTCTCGGTGATCGCGAACCGCTCCAGCCATTCCGCCAGGCCGCGCCGTGCGTCGCGCGCGGACGCGCCGTAGAGTTGGGCGAGGAAGAGCAGTTGGTCCTCCACGATCATCTTCGGATAGAGGCCGCGCTCCTCCGGCAGATAACCCCACGCGCGTCGCGGCACATCCGTATTCGGCGTGCCGTTCCAGGTGACACTCCCCGTATCCGGGCGGAGGATATCGAGGACGATGCGCATCGTCGTCGTCTTGCCCGCGCCATTCGTGCCGAGGAAGCCGAAAATTTGCCCCTCCTCGGCGGTAAATGAGACATCGCGCACCGCTGTGAACGTCCCGAAGGTCTTACTGACCCCCTGTATCTCCAGCGACATCCGCGCCTCCTTCGCTCACGCCAATACGCGGCCCACGATCCATGGGCCGCGTATGGTATACCACTTATTTGTATCGGAAAGATGAATGGTGGGACGAGTAACAAGTCAAAAGTAACAAGTATCGAGAAGGGCGCTGCTCCATCCCGACTTGTTACTTGTTACTTGTTACTCGCTACTCGCTACTCGCTACTTGACCGTGAGCATGGTGTGCATACCGAGCTGCTCGTGGCCGGGGATATTGCAGATGACGGTATAGGTGCCGGCCGGTAGGTCGATCGTGAATTGCCCGGTCTTCCCGGCGTCGATGTTGTCGCTCGCCTTGTTCATTTCCTTGATCGTAATGTTGTGCGGCGAGGGGCCGTCGTTCTTGATCTTGAATGTCACGGAGCCGGCCGCGACGGACGAGTTATCGAGGGAGATCGCGAAATCCTTCTCCGTCGCGTTGATCGTCGCGCCCGCGCCACCACCGGACGCATTACTGACGGCGGTGGGCGAGGCGGCCGCTGTGGTCGGCGCGGCGGCCTGCGGCGCGGCGGTCGGCGGGGTCGGCGGCGTTACCGTTTGGAGCGCAATTGCGCCGAGCAGCCCGAGGCCGAGCAGTCCGAGAGCAAGCCACGCGATCGGTCGATTCCCAATGCCCATGCGTCATCTCCTTTGATGCACACGATTCGTCCACTGCGCGGAGTATATATGACTTTCGCAATGAGCAACGAGCAATGAGCAATGAGCAATGAGTTCTATAGTCAGAGCGCGGCGCAAGGTTGCCCGTATCGACTCACAAAACTCGCTGCTCACGTCTCATTGCTCATTGCTCGTTGCTCATTGCTCGTCACAGCGTCGCCTTCGGCGGCGGGTTGACGATGAAGGAGGCGGAGCCCTGCCGGGCGTTCGTGCCGCTCTCTTGCACGACGAATGCCCAGGGGCCGACCAGTTGCGCGGCGTTCAGCGATTTCGGGATCAGCGTCTGCTCGACCGTCCCGTGATCGCTGACCGTTTGGGTACGGGAGCCACTGAGGTTGTACGCCGTCCCCGTCGGGCCGCTCACCCAGACACTGACGCTGTCGCCGGGGTTGAGGCCGGACGCATAGAGCGTGTAGGTAGTCAGCGCGTCCCCCGTGCCGGGCAGCGCCTGGACGATCAGCCCGTTTGCGGGGGCGGCGGCGAGGGTGAAATCACCGGGGCGTACCTGATTGCTTTTCGTGCCGATCAGATTCGCCTTGTACGCGCCGACGGGGTAATCCTTCGCGTTCGTTTCCAGGGAGGCGCGCGTGATGCCTGTGCTCCCCGCCGTGCCGCCGGGCTTCTCGGCGATGTGACCGTCCGGGTAGGTGACGCGGAGCACGACCGCCTCGTCCGGCGTGAATCCACTCGCGGAGAACAGGAGCAGCGACCCGGTCGCGCCATTGTTCGGCTCGACCGTCGTGACGGGGGGCGGCTCGGCGACGGGGCCGTAGCGCCAGCGGGCGTATGCCGCGCCGACATTCCCCATCTCCACCTTAAAGCTGTCGGGGTTCGCCGGTGTATAGGTGAGGACGCGCCGCTCGAAGGCTTGCATCAGCACGTCGCGCGCCTTACCGCCGACATTTGCCTTCGTCCAGTACGGTTCGGTGAGCGGCAACCCGACGGCGAAGAAGGGCGGATCGAACAGTTTGCCGACCGTCGTCTTACCGTCCGGCCCGACGACGTCTCCCTGCTGGGTGAGGAAGGTCCAGAAGGGCGCGGCGATATTGTGCTTCGTCTCGGGCACATAGTATCCGTAGGTTGTCGGGTCCGCGATGGCCGCGAGGGGAACGACCGCGCCATTGGTGTTCAGCGCGCCATCGACTGGCGCGCCGGTGCGATCCGAGGCGCTGTTCGTGCCCGGCGCGATGGTGGCGACCTTCGCGAGCGTCGCGTACGTCGGGCACGGGTTGTTCGCCGGATCGCCTGCGACGGGGACACCCGCCGGGGCGTAGGGCTCCATCTGCGTATCGCCCAGTTGGAGCAGGCCGCTGATCATCTCGCGCACGAGCAACCCCGCCGTGAGCCGCCCACGCTCGACCGTCGTCAACTCCATCCGCGCCTTCTCGAAGTACTGAACCGTCCGCATGCCGCCTTCCAGGTCGCGGTACGGCTCGGTGCGGGGCAGTTTCGGGCCGTCGGGTGCGACGAAGAGGGCAGGGCCCCAGATGAAGGTGCGCTTGTCTATCCCGGCGTCGACCGGGAGGTCGGTGCGTTCCCACGCCTGCCTGAAGACGATGTCCAGGAAGTCCGGTTCGGCGCGGACGCCGGTCGTCGTGAGCAGCGACCCGCCGAGCAATCCAAGGATGATGATGAGACGCCAGCGCAGATGCCCACCCGTATTCCACACGCCGTACTTCCTCCTTCGACCCCGGCGCAGTATACACGTTTTGGCATTCGCACGGTTCGCCCACGCGGATCACCGCGAACGCCCCCGCATGGGAAACACGTGATCCAACGCAACGGTTCCGTGTCTCCTCTTGAGGGAGCGCAACAAAGATGTTACCATGCCTCCATGGATGAGGCGTTCAGTATCGAATTCTTCGAAGCCGCGACAGGCGATGACGAAGAAGCGGCAGAAAGTAGCTCGCAGCGACATCGTGCTGGCACAGCGACGCTTCAATGATTGGAAGGAACGCCATGAACGCTAAGACAAACTATGATCGTTATCGGGAGGAGCAGCTCGCCGATCCCGAGTTTCGGGCGGGCTACGAAGAAATGCTGCGCACTGTCCGATTCGAGTATGCGCTCGGGGCAGTGCGGGAGCAGCGGGGGCTGACGCAGCAGGCATTGGCGGACATAATCGGCGTGAAGCGCACGGCCATCGCGCGACTCGAAAGAGGCGACCACGCGCCGACGATGACGACGTTGCTTAAACTTGTGCAGGCGCTCGACGCCAAACTGGTCATCGACTCCGATGGCCGGATCGATCTCGTCGCGCACCGGCGGCGCGTGAAACGCAGCCAGACGGTCACCACTCGGTAAGGCGCGCATTCGCCGGATGGCGTATCGTGTGCGCGAATTACTCGATGAAGGTAAGCGCGGCATCCTCAGCCGCACGTCAAGGAGTGGGATGCAGCCGCCGGTCGCACAGTTCGCACCCTTTCCGTATCCGTCGGCGCCGGTGGATTTGCCTGCCGTGCCGCCGCCGCGTCTCGTGCCGCGCGGTGTGCCGGCAATTGTGGACGAGAGCGTGCGCGTCGTGCGGCGGGATATCGGCCTCTTCGCGGCGACCGCCGCCTTCACGGTCATCCCGGCGCACCTGCTCGCCGCCTTCCTCTCGACGCTCTTCACGCCGTTCAACCCGCTCGATCCCGCGACCTATGCGCGCCTCGGCACGCACGCCGCCGTGACGACGGACGCGACCGCCACCTTCGCCATCACCGCGTTGGGGGCGATCATCACCCTCGCGATCCGCACGCTGGGCATCGGTGCGCTCGTCACGGTCGCGGGGCTGCGGACGCTCGATCAGCCCTGCACGGTCGGCGCGGCGTACGCGCACGCGCGGCGGCGCTACGGCGCGCTGCTCGGCGCGTCGCTCTTGTCGAGCCTCGCCATCGTCGCGGTCACGGTCTGCACCCTCTTCATCGGATCGCCGTTCGCCCTCTTCCTCTACGTCGGCTGGCAATTGGCGCCCCAGGCGGTGGTACTGGAAGGGCGGCGGGCCCGCGCGGGTCTGGCCCGCAGCGCCGATCTGGCGCGGGGGTCGTGGTGGCGGTTCGCCGCCTTGCTGATCGTCGTCGGCATCCTGCAACTCTTCGCGGCGGCGGTGCCGGGCGGGTTGGGGTTCCTGATCGCGGGTTTCACGTCATCGGAGGACTTGCTCGGCGGCGGCGCGGGCGTCGTGCTGCTGGCGATGGTGGCCGCGCTCGTCGATCTGGTCGTCGTGCCGGTCGCGCTGACGGCGAACACGCTCTTCTTCACCGATCTCCGCCTGCGGCGCGAGGGATTCGATATCGACCTGCTCCTGCAGCGCGGCGCGGCGGAACGAGCGGCAGGGACGGCACCGTGAGAATGCGGGCGCTCCTCCTGCTCGCGCTGTGCGGCCTCGCGCTCGGCTTCCTGCCGCTCACGGCGCGCGCCGCTGATGTTGATCTGCCAACCTATGTGCAGCGCCTGACAACGGCGCAGGATGCGCTCATCCATGCACAGGCGCTCGCCGGTGCGCCGCGCGATGCCGCCATTCAGCGCGCGCGGGACGCCCTCGCCGACATCGACGGCGTGACCGTCGATGGCACGCAATATCCGGCCTCGCACGCGGAGGCCCTCGCCGCGCTCCGCCGCTCGCCGCCCGACACCGAGCGGGCGGGGACGCAATTGGCGGCACTACGCTCCCTGCTGGCGGACGCGCAAGTCGCCGTGCCGGACGCGCAAGCGCGACAAAAATTGGCGACCGTCCTGAGCGACCGCGCCTTCCACGAGGCGGAGCCGAACCTCGTGCAGAAGCAGGCGATCCGCCTCCAGTCGTGGATCGGCGAGCAATTGCGGCGGCTCTTCCAGCCGCTCGCCCGCACCCGGACACCGACCGTGCCACCGGGGACGCCTAGCGCCGGTCCGCTCGCGCGGGCACTTTCCCTGCTCGGTTCGCCAGCGCTGCTGACGCTGATCGCGCTCCTGATTGCTACGGCGATCATCATTCTCCGGCTGCGGTGGGGGCGGAAGCGGGCGAAACGGGCGGCGGACGAGGAAGTCATCCCACCGCGCACGGCGGCGGAGTGGCGGCAGCACGCGGACATGCTCGCCCTGCGGGGCGAGTACCGCGCCGCCGTGCGCGCCCTCTTCCTCGGCACGCTGACGGAACTCGACGAGCGGCGACTCGTCGCCTTCGACCCCGCGCTCACCGACCGCGAGTATCTGCGCGAGGCGCAGCGTCAGCAAGCGTGGCTGATCGAACCCCTCCGCCCCTTCGTTCGCCTCGTCGAGGCGGTTGTCTACGCGGACGCGCCCTGCCGCGCGGCGGAGTACGACCGGGCGCGCGCCTTCACGGACGACGTGCGCCGCCTGATCACTGCGCCGCAAGGGGTGGCAGGATGAAGCGGCTGCCGCGCCGGGTCTGGCTGCTGATCGCCGTCGGCGGCGCGCTGCTGATCGGCACGATCCTGCTCCAACTGCTCACGCCCGCCTCGAACGCCAGCACCTTGCCGCGCGGTACGACGCTCTCCGCCGCGCCGCAGGGGAGCCTCGCGCTCTCGCAGTGGCTGGAAGCGGAGGGATACGGCGTCGAGCGCGTGCGCGAATTCCCCTTCACGGGGGATGGCCTCGCCGCGCTCTTCGTCATCGTGCCGGAGATCAAGCCGTTGACGGACGAGAACGCGGCGGACATCGCCGGCTTCGTCGAGCGCGGCGGCACGCTCGTCCTCGTCACCGACGGCAACGACGGCACCGGCGCGCTGCAACGGGCGCTCGACCTCTCCGTTTTTCAGGGCAAATCGGGCACCGGCGCGACCGCCATGCCCGATGGCCCGACGCTCGCCCGCCCGCCGGTGGCGACGATCGCGCTGCAATCCCCGGCCTTCGCGCGCCCGACAATTCAGGCCGATCCCCGCTTCCTCGCCCGCGCGACATCGGAGAACGGCGTGGCCGTCGCGACGATGACGCGCGGCAAGGGGCGCGTGCATGTCGTCACCGGGGCGTATCCCCTCTCGAATGCGGGCCTGCCGGACGCGGACAACCTCGCGCTCGTCCAGAATCTGCTCGCCGGGCTGCCGCAGGGGGCACGGATCGGCTTCGACGAGTACCACCACGGCTACGGCCTCGGCTCGAACATCGCTGACCTCGCCCTGCGCTCGCCGTGGGGATGGGCGCTCTTCTACCTCGCCGGGCTGACGCTGGTCGCCTTCTTCCTCGGCGGGCGGCGTTTCGGTCGGCCCCTGCCCGCGCCTCCCGCGCCTCCGCAGGCCCCGGCGGAGTACGCCCGCGCCCTCGGCAACCAATGGCGCGTACACCGGCAGCGCGGCTTCGCGCAGGCGCACATCGCGGGCCGTCTGAAATACGACCTCGCCACCCCGCTCGGCCTCGACCCCGCCATGGACGATGCCGCGTTTCTCGCCGCGCTCTCCGGTCGCCGCCCGGACCTCGCCACCGACTGCGCCGCCCTGCTCGCCGCTCTCCGCACCCCCGCACGGCACGACGCTGCCTTCGTCGCCCTCATCCAGCGCGCCGATGCGCTGCATCATCGCGCGGCGGAGATGCCAACTGCGGCAAATACGGCGGCATGACGGGCTCCGGGTACTCTCTGGTTGGCATATCGCAGCAAGGATCGGCAGGCTAAAGCCCAATGCGGTTCAGTTGAGCGCGAAAGTGGCGCCTGCCCATCCATCCGTAAGGGCGGTGGGTGTGACACACCCCCCCTCCCTGGTGTTTTCCGCGCGCCCCCCCCCCGCCAAAAGCGTTACCCCAAGGAAGGTTGAACACC
>JBPCMC010000351.1:0-2592 GCA_051002645.1 Thermomicrobiales bacterium | reverse complement strand
GACTGGCACGGCACCGTGCTCTTCACCTCCGTCGTCGATGAGGAGGCGTATTCGATCGGGGCGCGGGCGCTCGTGGACGCGGGGATTCAGGCGGACGCCTGCGTCGTCACGGAGGCGTGCGATCTGCACGTCCGGCTCGGCGCGATCGGCAAGGTGCTGGTGCGCGGCGACGTGACCGGCAAGGCCGCGCACGGCCAGCACCCGGAGGATGGCATCAACGCCGCCGTCGAAGCGGCCCGATTCCTCGCACGAATCGACGAGATTCGCCTCGGCGAGCGGCCGCCGTTCGCGCCCAGTCAGTGCGTACTCTCATTCCACAGCGGCAACGAGCAGTACGTCATCACCGTGCCGGAGAAGGCGCAGTTCACCATCAATCGCCACATCGTGCCCGGCGAGACGGGCGAGAGCGTGCTGGACGGGATGCGGGCGCTGGCGGCGACGCTGCATTCCCCCGCAACGTTTGAGTTTTTCATCGACCCGCCCTATTACCCGCCGTGGGAAATCGCGCCCGATCATCCCTATGTCCGGCAAGTCGCGGCGGCGTTCAGCGTGGAGACCGGGCGGCAGCCGCAGATGGACTACATGAGCGGGCTGGCGGACGCCAACTACTTCGCCACCGATCTCGGCATCCCGACCGTCGTCTTCGGCCCGGCCGGTGCGAACTATCACATGGCCGATGAGTGGGTGGACATCCCCAGCATCGGCACGACTGCCCGTGTCCTCATCCGTCTCGCCCTCGATGTGTTGAAAGCGTAATCCGCTACCGACGGGATGCACGGCGATGGGCGACGGCTGCCGCCGCCACTCCGCCGAGGGCGAGGCCGACAGGGCGGACCCATCGCCGAGGCGCTTTCTCCTGTAAGTCCGCGAGCATGATGGTCGCAGTGTTCTTGCCGGGCGCGCCGGAGACGCCGCCGCCCGGATGCATGCTCGCGCCGGTCAGGTAGAGTCCCGCGATGGGCGTGCGGTAGTTGGCGAGTTCGGGCAGCGGACGGAACATGAACATCTGGTCGAGCGCCATATCGAGGTGCATCAAATGACCCCGGATCAGGCCATTCTCTTCCTGCAAATCGAGCGGCGATTTGATGTAGGTCTCGGTGACGGCCTCGCTGATGCCCGGCGCGTACGGTTCGAGCGTCGCCAGCAGTTTCGCCGCCTCGCGCTCGCGGATTGCCGCCCATGATCCTTGACCATCGGCGAGCGTGAAGGGGTGATACTGGGCCCAGATGACGGTGATGTGCTTGCCCGGCGGGGCGAGCGACGGATCGCTCGCGGTCGGCGTCATGACGACGAGTGCGGGATGCGTCGGCGGTAGGCCGGGCGCCGCCTCGTTGAAGGCGCGACGCAGGTACTCCACCGATGGGCAGATCAGTTGCATCCCGTTATGCGCGCCGTCCGGCATGGCGTGGTACTGCGGCAGGATGTCAGTCGCGCAGCGGATGGTCATGCCCATCCCGTTGGCGATGCGGAGCGTCTGCACGCGGCGGCGCAGCGTTGCGGGGAGATCGTCCGGCGCGACGAGATCGAGCAGGGTCGTCTGCACATGCGCGCCGCTCACGACGGTCTGCGCCTCGATGCGTTCGCCGCCTGCCAGTTGGACGCCCCGTACCCTTCCATTGTCAACAATGATCTGTTCAACCGGCGCGTCGGTGATGACTTCGCCGCCGTGATCGCGGACGCAGGCGGCGAGCGCCTCGCTGAGCATCCCGGAGCCGCCGACGGGCCGGGTGAGGCCGACGGTGTGGTAGATCGAGTGCGCGGTGAGGAAGGCGCCGCCGCCCACCTCGTCCGGGCCGGGGCCGGATTGGGCGGCGAGCCATGCCAGCGGCGCGCGGACCTGCTCGCTCTCAAACAACTCATCGAGCAGCGCCCCGTATGGCCGCATGATCGTCTGCACGAGCGTATCCGAGCGGCCAAGCCCGAGCTGCTTCGGCAGATTGCGGCCGATCCGCTTGAGGATGGCGGGGAACATAAATTGCGGCGATGGCGGGGCGGCGAAGGCGGCGAAGACGGCCTCGTTGAACTGGCCCCAGAGGGTGACGAAGGCGCGATAGGTTTCGGCATCGCGCGGGCTGATACGGGCGATCTCCTGGCAGGTGCGGTCGACATCTTTGAAGAAGCGGAGCGTCGTGCCGTCCGGGAAGGGCGCGAAGGCGAAGGGGTCGGCATGCTGGTAGCGCAGGCCGTACCGCGCGAGGCCCAATTCTTCCACGATGCCGGTGAGATGGATGAGGACGTGGAACGACGAACAGGTATCGACACGATAGCCGGGCCAGAGCGCCTCGGTGTTGACCGCCCCGCCGATCACCGGGCGGCGTTCGAGGACGCGGACGCGGTGGCCCGCACGCGCGAGATAGGCGGCGGTGACAAGGCTGTTGTGGCCCGCGCCGACGACGATAATGGGATGCTCCACGGTGCGCCTTTCTCTGTACGTCGGGAAGGAACGAGATCGCCAATCGTTCATCGCAGGGCTTATGCATTCTCGGGGATGAGCGCCCGCGATTATGAAGGTGCGCCTCTTTGCTAGGATTTCGTTGCTGACGCGAAAGCCCAATCAAAGGAGCGCACCATGCCATCTATGCACGATTCATC
>JBPCMC010000350.1:0-15617 GCA_051002645.1 Thermomicrobiales bacterium | reverse complement strand
TCGCCTCTCCCCCCCCCCCCCCCCCCCCCCCCCGCCACTGGAAAACTAAGCTATGCATGAAAGACTATTTGTGCAGGGCGATATGGAGGAGGGGCAGGTGGCGGGAGCGGCGGAGCGATTCATCGGGGTCTACCGGTTGGTGTCATGGGAAGTCTGGGGGGAGGGCGGCGCGGCGATGCATCCGCTCGGCGAGACGCCGCAGGGGATGATCGTCTACACGGCGGGCGGGCACATGGCGGTGCAGATGATGCGCCCGGACCGCCCGCCCTTCACCTCCGGAGACCGCTGGCGCTCGACGCCGGAGGAAGTGCAGGCGGCCTACGGCGGCTATAACGCTTACTGCGGCCGTTACGAAGTCCACGAGGCCGAGGGCTGCGTCGTGCATCAATTGGAGAATAGTCTCTATCCGAACCGCGTCGGTGCCGCACTCCGACGCTCCTACGAATTTACGGATAATCGCCTCATCCTCACTACGCCGGACTCGCGCATGACCTGGGAGCGCGTTGAGTAAACACCGCCGGTTGCCGCTATGGTGTGATGAGCGCCACGCATTCGTCGGTATCAATCAGCGCGACGCCAATGGCGCGCAGTTCCCGAACGCCGCGCTCATAGAGGCCGGAGACGGCATCGGTGGCGAGGATCGTGCGGAAATCCCGCTCGCTCGCCTCATAGAGGGCGGCGCGCGGGCAGTTTGGGTAGTTGCAGCCGCAGACAACGAGCGTCGTCATGCCGAGGTCGCGCAGGTGCGCCTCCAGCGGCGTCTGATAGAAGGCGCCCCAGCGCGGCTTGTACATCGCCCATTCGCACGGCCCGATCTCTTGCATCGTGCCATCGAGCAACCGTTCCGCATCCAGCCGTACGGTCGGCGTGGGCTTCAATGCATCCACCAACTCTGCGCCATCCGAGCCGGGCACGACCATCCGCGCGCCGCCTTCGATATCCGCGCGGCGGCAGAGGTCCACATTCGCTCCGTCTTCTTGATACAGCCGCACGACATGGATGATCGGCTTCCCCGCGCGGCGGAAGGCGTGCAAAAGCCGCACCATGCTTGGCACGACGGCCATCGTGCCGGCAATCTCCGCAGGCGCGCCGGGGAGCGTGAAATCCCGCTGCGTGTCAATCGTGAGCAGGGCGATATGCGCAGCGTCCGGTGTGAGGTAATCGTTCAATGGCTTCATTCTCCGCACTACGGACAGGCTATATCAAGGCAAGTTGACCTTTAGATGGAGGCACTGGCATCTCATCCCATGTCCGCCCTTCAAGCTCCCGGCCTGCACGCTTCTTTTGCACTCCGCCCCACTGCTTGAAGAAGAAGGCGACGCCCGCTTGTCTGCATTGGTCACGAATATCGATGACCCACGCTGGATTCATCGGGCGTGCGCCTGGGCCTGATTCACCGCCGACGATCGCCCAATCAATGCCCGTCAAATCGAGTTGACGCAGCGGCCCGATGAGCGGTTCGAGCGACAAGAACTTAACCTGTGCTGCTGTCTGTCTCAGATAATCGATACGATGTGTGTATCGCTGGTTCTCGACGCTGACTCCCATCCAGATATTGGGCGCCCATTTCAGTTGCGGACTGAGTTCAGCAACACGCTCCGCACGCTTCGTGAGCACCTGGAACCGATGCCAGTGCGCCCGCTGCATCACATCGAAGACGCGCTGGATGAATTCAAGCGGCACATCTTTGTGAAAGAGGTCACTCATTGAGTTGACGAAGATCGTCTGCGGCTTCTTCCAACTGAGCGGTACTTCCAGCATGTGCTCATGCATCGTCAGTTTGAATCCGTTAGCGTAGTTGGGTTGCCCCATAAGTTGGAGGCGGTTGGCCAGCCGTTCGGCGTAACAGTGTTTACAGCCGGGGCTTACCTTTGTGCATCCCGTGAGGGGGTTCCACGTTGATTCAGTCCATTCAATCTCTGACTTAGCTCCCATGCATCAAATCCTCTCTGGAAACGTCACCATCACCTTGTCGCTGAATGTGACTTCTCCATTTCGACGTGGCCGCTTGTGAGCAGGCGGCTCTGTAAGAATCCTGCCGTCCGATTCGAGACGCCGCAAAGCGTTCTTATAGTTCCGTTCTAGGAACGGCGTGTCTATATTGTGCTGCTCAAAGACATCACGCATCGTTAGTGTCTGACATGCAAATTGGATAGATAGAAGATTCCCAAGGTCATCCAGCGATTGTGATAATTTGAACAGTAACTGCTGGCGACTGTCTGCTAGGCAATACTCAAATGACGCTACTCCCTCAGTCTCGCGCGAACTCTCACCAGCCATGACTTCCTTCATGATTCCGTAGCCGAGCGGACTCTTGCTGAGGAAAATAAGGTAATGGCTCGTGCGTGTTCCACTGTCATTCTTAAACCTGAAAGGGAGTACATATCCGATCCCTCTTCCTTTGAATGCTTGAGAGATCTCCTCAATGATTGTAAGCTCTCGCTGGCTTGGTGATAGAACTGCAAGCCCTTCTCGCATGCGCTCCGCTCTTTCAGTGCCAAAGAGCGAATTCATGAGAGATTCAACGTATTGATTTTCGATCCCCATATTGATTCGATTGTAGTTGAAGAATAATATACACTCGCAGCCCCAATCTTTCACGACAGCATCGACGAGATCGAGAGATACCCCCTTGTAACCGAGCGGATCGATGAAAGTAAGTGTCGGAACCACCCGAACACCCATGAATGCTCTTGCTATCGAACCATCTATTTCTGAAACGCTGAATTCGGGAGCGTGTCGAAGCGTCTCGATGCCCGGCAGACTCTTGATCGCACTCTCCAATGAGGCGACATGGGAGGCATTTGCGTCGTTGAAATATGTTGCCAGCATGTCCCGCATTTCAGGCTCGGCAATAGCCTTCTCTAATACCAAAAGCGGCGTCGATTTCGTTCCGTCGTCGTAGTGGCCAGGACCACAAAACAGGTCTGCGTATGCGATACGAGAGATGTTTCTCCTTCTGGCCTGCGGAATCATGATCTTAGCCCATGACCAAAAATACTTTGAAACGATTGCTGATTTGATAAGGGATTGCTCTCGTGGTTCCGCGAAAAACAGATTGCTCACGTATCCACCTTCCCCTGTACGTTCGGTTACCTGTGATGATCGGCTACAGAACATTAGTTCGTCTTCTCGGATCATAACATATTGTGTCAAGTGCTGTTAGACCGCCACAATGATAATATCCGCGAATTTTGCGGCGGGTGACAGATCCGTTCACAGCGCGCCGATTGGCCAGACGTAGATGGCGGCGGCGAAGATGATGTAGACGGCGACGAGGGCCAGTCCTTCGATCCAGGTACTCTCGCCGTCCACGGCGACGAAGGCGGTGATTAGCGCGCCCGCCGCGATAGCGACGATCTCCACCGGCGCGAAGACGAGCGTCATGCGGTGGCCGAGCAGGGGCGAGATGAGCGCGAGAGCCGGGCCGACCATCAGGGCGACCTGCAACGAAGAGCCGAGCGCGATCACCATCGCGAAGTCCATGTCGCCGCGCCACGCGACGGTCAGGCCGACGAGGTTCTCCGGGATGTTGCCGACGAGGGGCACGATGACGAGACCGAGGAAGAGCTCGGGCAGGCCGAGCGTCTTGGCGGTCGGTTGCAGCACCGCGACGAAGGCGTCCGCAACCGGCGCGGTGACGAGGGCGAGCACGGCGAGGATGACCGTCGCGCTCCCCCAGCCCCAGTGCGCGGGCTCGGAGGCGCGCTCGGCCCCGCCCGCTTCCGGCGTGCTCAGGTAGAAGCGCAGGCTGGCAAGGTAGACAACGAGCAGGACGAGGGAAACGACGATGGAGAGGTGCTGCTCCTTGCCGCTCTCGATCCCCACGCCGGTCGTCAGGAGGAGCGCGGGAGCGATCAGGCCCGTCGCGGCGACGAGGAGCAGCACGCCGTTCATCGAGGCGGCAACCTTGGAGAAGGTCTGCACGCCGTGCCGCCAGCCGCCGACCAACATGCACAGGCCGAGGACGAGCAGGGTGTTGCCGAGCACACTCCCCGCAATCGAGGCGCGCACGATTTCCAGCAGGCCCGCTCTGAGCGCGAAGCCCGCGATCACCAGTTCCGCGATGTTGCCGAAGGTCGCGTTCAACACCCCCGAAACGCGCGGCCCGGCGGTCGAGCCGAGTTCGTCCGTCGCCACGCCGATACCGTAGGCGAGGATGGCGAGCGCTCCGCCGCCGATCGCGAAGACGAGCACATCCGGCAGTCCGAGCGCCCGCCCGAAGACCGCCAGCAGCGAGAGCGCGACAACGACCGCGCCGAGCACGCGGTCTCGCCGCCCGACATGGAGCGCGAATCGTGGGAGCTTTGCCGCTGTCGCCGCCGGTCGCTCGGATTGCATGACGGCTAGTCTATCGCAAACGGGTTCGAGGTTCGAGGTTCGGGGAGCCGGATTCCTCGAACCTCGAACCCCGAACCGCATTACCCCATCTCCTTTGCCCTATCTGGCGCGTATGCTATTCTCTGGCAAGAACATGCGCATGCGTCCGAGACTCTCTGCAGGGGAGGCTTTCTGTGGCGGGGCAGCGCGCGCACCGTGTGGTCGCCCGGTGGCGATGCACGCGCGGGCACACGGTACATTCGACACTACGCTCCATCGGAGGGATTGATGACAGCGGACGTGCGCGACGCGTCACAGGTATGTGTGGAAATCGTCATCCCGGTCTACAATGAGGAACATGTTCTGCGGCAGAGCGTCGAAACGCTCCGCGCGTACCTCCTCCGCTATTTTCCCTATCAATGGCAGATCACCGTCGCGGACAACGCCTCCACGGACGGCACATGGAAACTCGCGCAGCAACTGAGCAGCGAAGACGCGCGCGTTCATGCCCTGCACCTCGACCAGAAGGGGCGGGGCCGCGCCCTACGAACGGCTTGGCTCGCCAGCGACGCGGACGTCGTCTCCTATATGGATGTCGATCTCTCCACCAACCTCGAATCGTTCCTGCCACTCGTCGCGCCGATCATCACGGGGCACAGCGACCTCGCCATCGGCTCACGCCTCCTGCGGGGCGCGATGGTGACGCGGCAATGGAAGCGGGAGATCATTTCGCGCTGCTACAATCTGATGATCAAAACCCTCTGCCGCAACCGCTTCTCGGACGCGCAGTGCGGCTTCAAGGCGATCCGCCGCAGCGATGCGCAACAACTCCTGCCGCTGGTCAAGAATCAGGAATGGTTCTTCGATACCGAACTGCTCCTGCTCGCGGAGGAGCGCGGCCTGCGCATCTACGAAGTCCCCGTCGTCTGGGTGGAGGACCTCGACAGCCGCGTCAACATCCACAAAACCGCCATGGAAGACATCAAGGGCCTCCTCCGCGTCCGCAAGCAACGCTGGCAGCGCCGCCTCGGCAACGGGAACAAACCTTGAACCACGAAGACACGAAGAGCACGAAGGAATACGAAGACAAAGAAAATAAGGGCCGCTTCCTTTCTCTTCCCATCTTCGTGCTCTTCGTGTCTTCGTGGTTCAAATCCCAAGAACCATGCTGACGCGGCGGGGGATTGGGCTGCTGGCGGTGGTGGCCGCACCGCTCTTTGGGGCGCTGTGGATCGGCGCGCTGGTCTGGGTGGCAGCGGCGCTCTTCGTTGGTATCGGCGCGCTGATCGTGCGGGACAGCCGGAGCGTGCCGCCCGCCGAGGCGATCAGCGTCGCGCGGGAGCACGAGCCGCGTCTCTCGGTCGGCACGGAGAACCCGGTGACGCTGAAGGTCGGCATCGCGCACGGGCGACCGGCGCCGCTCGTTGTCCGGGTGCGGGAGGAGCCGCCGCCGGGGAGCGTCATCATGCCCGGTCCCTTCTTCACGGCGATTCTGCCGCCCGCCGGCGAGCCGGACGAGATCTCCTACACCCTCCGGCCCGGCGCGCGCGGGCAGTACGCCTTCGGGCCGGTCACGCTGCGCATCCCCGGCGTGCGCAACCTCGTCGTCCGGCAGCGCGTCGTGGCGCTCGACGACCCGATCCGCGTCTACCCGAATATCCGCGCCATTCGCACGCACGACCTCGCCGCGCGCCGCTTCCTGCGCACGACGAGCGGGCTGCGCCGCACCCGCCGCCCCGGTGAGGGGAGCGAGTTCGAGCGGCTACGCGAGTACACGCCGGATGACGAGTACCGCCGCATCGACTGGAAGGCGACCGCCCGCCGCGCCAAACCGATCGCCCGCACCTTTGAGGCGGAGCGGGCGTGGAACGTCATCCTGATGCTCGATAGCGGGCGACTGATGGGTGCTCCCGTCGGCGACCTGACGAAACTGGATGTCGCGGTCAACGCCGCGCTACTCGTCGCGCATATCGGCGCGCGGCAGGGCGACCGCGTCGGCTTGATGGCCTTCGCCGATCGCGTCGCGGTGTACGTCCCGCCCGCCTCCGGGCCGCGTCAGGAGGGCGTGCTGCTCGAATCGCTCTACGCCGTCCGCGCCGAACCGACCGCGACCGACTATCAAGCCGCCTTCACCGCCCTCGCCGCGCACCGACCGCAACGCTCCCTGCTCATCCTGCTTACCGATGTGACCGATTCGCACACGCCACGTGCGCTCGTCGCGACGCTCTCCGCTATCGCCGCCCGCCATCGCGTCGTGGTCGTCACGCTCCGTGACCCGGAACTGGACGCGCTCGTCAGCCGGCCCCCGGCGGACGCCGCCGCCATCTACGAGCGCGTCGCGGCGGAACGCCTCGCGCGGGAGCGGGCGCTCCTCCTTGCCACCATCGCCGGGCGCGGCATCGAGACCGTCGATGTCCCCGCCGACCGACTGAGCGGTGCGCTGCTTGACACCTATCGCGACCTCAAACGGCATGCTCCCCTGTAGCGCATGGTGGGAAAGCAAACACACATGCACATGTTTGACCTCGATATCTCTTCGTGATATCATTCTCGTGTGAACACGAAGCAGCGCAGGACGCTCGAACGCCTTTTTGCGCGGCCGACGCCCGCAGAGATCAGTTGGGATGATATCGAGAGCCTGTTGCGGGCGCTTGATGTAGAATTTCGGCAAGCGGCGGGTTCGAAGATCCGTATCGAGGTAAACGGCATTCACACCGTCCTGCATGTGCCGCATCCGCGTCCGGTTGCACGGCGCGGCCGGATTGAGGCGGTGCGCGATTTTCTGATGAAAGCGGGGATAAGGCCATGAGCCTTCTAACCTATAAGGGATACACGGCACGATTGGATGTCGATGCAGAGGGTGGGATCATCGCCGGGCGCGTTCTCGACCTTCGAGATGTACTCTTTTTTGAAGCGGAGACGCCCGCCGAAGCGGTCATCGCATTCCGCGAAACGGTAGACGATTACCTTGCGTGGGCCGCCGAAGATGGATTTGAACCGGATCGTCCATACTCCGGCAAATTCCCCTTCCGTACGACGCCGGAGCACCACCGCAAGATCGCGCTCGCAGCGGCACAAACAGGCAAGAGCATCAATGCCTGGATGGATGAAGTAGTCACACAGGCGGCGGATGCTGCCCTTGGTGATCGCTTGCGGAATGCTGACCACGCAGCACAGTCATAGGCTACGGCATCGGTTGTCAATAGCCAGGGAGACCTGCTTCCCTTCTTCGATGCTCAATCCGCGTCGTTCGCTACGTCGCGATGGATTTCCATAAGCGGGGCGACCGTCTCCGGCGGGCGGCGACCAAAGCCGCACTCGGTGGCGATGCCGAAGGTCGGGACGAAACGCTGCGCCGTCGCGATCCGCTTGCGCGCGCCGGCCACGCCATCGGTGTAATGGACGAGGCCGAGGTAGAGTTCCGTCTCCGGGTGCAAACTGAGATTACTGAGCGGCGCGAAAAACGCTTCGTCGTCCCGCTCGCGGGGCACCGGCATGTGGATCCAGTTGATTGGCCGGGTGACGCGCGCGGAGGCGGCGTTCGCGACGGTGACGAGGTTCGCGGCGTCCTTCGGCTGCACGAAATGCTTGTGGCCCGCGTCCCCGTAGCAGAGGTGGTAGCCCATCTCCACATCCGGCGGCACATGCTCGCCGATCCGCACGAGCCGGTCGATGATGCCGCTGCGCACATCGTCGAGATGCGACTGCCAGCCGACGCTTTCCCAGATCGCGAACTCGACGGCGGTGTCCCACTGGATCGCCAGTTGGTCGTGCGGGATCGCGGCGCAGATGCGATCCACCTCCGCGAGCATCTGTGCCTCGTAGGGTGGCTCGATGGCCGGTTGCGATGCCTGCTCGATGAACGCGGTGACCGGCGCGAGCGGGGTCGGCAGGCAGACGAGGAAGCGAGTCGCAGCGGGAATTACCCCTTCCTGCTTCAGCCGCGCGAAGGTCTGGTAGGAGGCAATGGCGGCATCGGCATAGCCGAGGTTGTCGAAGGCGATGTCGTTCCCATCGGCGCCGGGGCGGAGGCGGTACTGCACGAGTTGACCGTACTCTTTGCCGGTATCCGGCACGGGCTCCAGCGACGGGTTGCGGGCGAAAACGGCCGTCTGCCAGCCGATCCAGTTCGTGCGTATCCCCGTCTCGCCGTCCGGGATGCGCTTGAGATGATCGCCGAGCGTCGTGCTCGCCGCGCGGAAGACAGCCTCCTCATCGGCGAGAGGGACACTACCGACGAGATGGACGGGTCGTTGTGTTGTCTGGGCGGTCATGAGCGCATCTCCTTGTCGTGAAGCGTCCGGCCGAGGAGTGCATCATACCACCGAGCGTGTGCGCGTCCTCGGTGCCCGGATGCGGGATGATCGGGGGCATGATTCAGTCGTCATCGCTCCGGGCGCCACGTTTCTCCCAGGTGAAGTGCGGGTAGGGGCGGTCGCCCATCGTGGCGCGCCAGATGATCGGGTTGAGGACGGTCGGGTCGGTGGCGTCCGGCACGCTGAAGTCCAGCGTGTCCGAGACGCGGGCATCGTCCTGCCCCTGCCCGGTGAGGCTGTCCGCCTGCCCATTGAGCGTATCGAGCGGGACCTGATTGGGCATCACCGTGTACGGTGTCAGATCCGGCGTGCCGGTGAAGAGCGTTGTCATCAAGGGGGCGGTGAGATCGAACTGATTCATTGGTGGCAGGCCGAGGATTTGCTCGATGGTCCGCACCATGCTCGTCTGGTTGTAAAGCGTGCTGTCCACGATGCCCTGCTGGTTGTACGCGCTGATGCCGAAGCCGACCGTGCGGTGGCCGTCCACATGATCCACGCCGTTCTGCGCGTCGTCCTCGGTGACGAAGATGGCGGTGTTGGCCCAGTAGGGCGAGTGGCTAACGGCGTCAACGATCCGGCCCAGGGCGAGATCGTTATCCGCGACCTGCGCCTCCGGTGTCGGCGCGCCGGACTTCGTGCCGGAGGTATGGTCGTCCGGCAGCCAGATGACGCTCAGTTGCGGCAGATTGCCCATCTCGACGTAGCCGTTGAACTCGCGCAACCACTCGTCCGCGCGGATTTGATCGGTGATCGCCGTCTCGAAGGCGGGATAGGCGCGATCTTCGGTGCTAAGGAGCGGCGGCGTGATCGCGTTCGCGATATAGGCGAAGTGGCCAGTCTTGTCCTGCCAATCTTTATACATCGCGGCCCAGTCGAGACTCTGTATCGGCACATCCTGACCGTCCTGCTTGACGTTGTTGAGGCCGTCCTCGCCGTAGTTGCGCAGCGAGACATTGTGGTTGAGCGCGTTGCTCCAGAGCGAATCGGGCGGCAGATCGAGCGAGTCATTGCCGTAGGAGGTGACGCCGGGGATCGCGCTGTTGGTCGGGAAGAAGCCGTAGACGCGCTCGGCGAAGACATTGGCGACCGCCTCGTCCGTCCACTGGTGGCCGTCCGCGCTATTCACCGAGCTGGCGTAGTAGTTGTCGAGGAGGCCGAAGCGGTCGGCGAGGGCGTGGTGGTTGGGCGAGACGCGGCGAGGGAACTGCGCCAGTTTCGGCTCGCTGTTCCCCTTGCCCATGTCCCCCAACATCTGATCGTAGGTGCGGTTCTCCTTGATGATGTAGAGGACGTGCGCAAAAACGGACGGCTCGCCGATGCGCACGGGTACCGGCACGGGCGCGGCATCCGCGCGCGGCGGCAGGAGTGAGTCCGCGAGCGAGGCGGCGTAGCGGTTGTTCTCGTCGAACTGCGCGGTATACGCGGCCAGTTGCTCCGCGTTCGGCACATCGACCATCGTCACGCTGCCCGTCAAACTGAAGACGCTCTTGCCGCCGTTCGGGATGGCTCGCTGCGGCGTGGCGAGCGAGCCTTCGCCCTTGTTGTTGGCGATGGCGAGTTTCGCGCCGTTCGCCGTCACCGCTACGGCGATGGGGTACCACTCGGTGGGGATGAAGCCCGTTACCGCGCTCGTCGGCGGCGCATTGGCGAGGGCACCGCTGTAGGTGCCGGGCATCCGGGCGCGGGCATCGAGGGCGACGACAGCGATGGCGTTGTTGCCGCCGTTGGCGACGTATAGCATCGTACCGTCCGGGCTGAGGGCGAGGCCGTTCGGCATCGAGCCGAAGGGCAATCCGGTGGGACGGACGGAGATGCGCTCGATCTCCGCATTTGCCGCGCCCGCTGTCAGGTCGAGGACGGAGATCGTGTCATCGTTCGAGTTCGCGACGTAGAGCCGCGACGATTCCTTGCTGAAAACCATCGCGGTCGGGTGCAATCCTACCGCGATGTCGGGGCGCATCGCATTGGTGGCGACATCGTAGACGGAGAGCGACCCGGCGGCGGACGCGCCCGTTTTCGGGTCGATTTTGACCGGGAAGAGCGGGTCAATCGCGTCGCCCGCCTGCGGCAGCGGGCCGCCCCAGTTGCTCGTGTAGACCGCCTTGCCGTCCGGTGAGACGTACGCGCCGAAGGGGGAACTGCCGGTCGGTAGCGTCGTGCGTACCTTCTTCTCGGCGAGATCGACGATGCCCATCTGATTCGTGCCGAAAAGGGCGACGTAGAGGGTCGCACCGTCCGGGCTGACGGAGAGGCCGGACGGCCACGTCTTCGCGCCGGTGTCGATGTCCCCCACGAAGGTCGCCTTGCCGTCGGCGTCGAGCGAGACGACACCGATCTTGTGGTCCTTGCCCTTCGCATAGTAGAGGCGCGCGCCGTCCGGGCTGTAGGCGAGGCCGGCGACATTGCGATCCTGCTTATCGAATTGCTGCGTGATCTCGCCGGTGGTCGGATTGAGGAGGTAGGTGAGGTTGGTCGTCATCACGGCGAGTTGCGCGCCGTCCGGTCGGAGCGCCATATCGACGGGGCGCTGATCGAGGAGCGTCACATTGCCCGCCGAGCGCAGCGTCTGGTTCGTCGGGATGAGGAACCACCCCTCCGCCTGCTTGCCGATTAGCAGCACCGCGCCGCTCGTCGCGCTCCCGGTGAGCAGGGCGAAGAGCAGCACGAGGCTCACCATCCGCCGCCGCGATCGAGTCATCTGTTGGAGCCGGTGCGATACGTCCATGCTCACTCCTTATCGTATCCTGGCATCATCTCCGTCAGACGAGCGTAGGGGATGGGCGCGCCGCCGTCAAACCGCGTAATGTGTGCGGTCAATGAACAACGTGTGAGCGACCGGTATCCACCGGGCATGATGATATACTGGCTGCGGTATCGCCGTCCGTACAAGGGAAAGTGATGACGGATGCTCGGGCCTGTACGTGAACCCGCGCCGCTCGTCGGGCGAGAGCGCGAGCAGCGTCTATTGCACGATCACTTGTCTGCCACACTCGCCGGGCAGGGTGGTCTCGTGCTGATCGGCGGTGAGGCGGGTATCGGCAAGACGGCACTGGCGGAATCGCTCTGCCGAGAAGCGGCCGAACGAGGCGCGCTCGTCCTCACCGGGCGATGCTACGACCTGACCGAGACGCCACCGTACGGCCCGTGGGTCGAACTCTTTGCGGGCTACCGGCGGCGCGATGCTCTGCCGCCACTGCCCGCCGCCTTCGCCCGGCGGGGCGGCATCGGCGCGGTCTCCAGCCAGGCGTCCCTCTTCGATCAGGCGCTGGACTTTCTCACCGCACTTGCCGATCAGCAACCCGTGATGCTCCTGCCCGACGATCTGCACTGGGCGGATGTCGCCAGCCTCGACCTGCTGCGCTTCCTGGGGCGGTCGCTCTCGACCATGCCACTGCTGCTGCTCGCGACCTACCGGGCAGACGAACTGACGCGCCGCCACCCGCTCTATCAACTGCTGCCCGTGCTCGTCCGGGAGGCGGCCGCGACGCGCATCGATCTGCGACCGCTGACGGAAGGGGATGTCACCACGCTCGTCACGCAGCGCTATCGGTTGACTGAGGCGGATACCCACCGCTTGACGATCTACCTTCATACTCGCTCGGAGGGTAATCCGTTCTTCACCGGCGAGCTCCTGCGCACGCTCGAAGAGGAAGGCGAACTGCGCGCGGATACCAACGCCGACGCACTGGGCGACTTGACGCGGGTGCGTGTGCCCCCGCTGCTGCGGCAGGTGATCGACGGGCGATTGACACGGCTCAGCGATGACGCGCAACGTCTTCTCGCCGTCGCGGCGGTGATCGGGCAAACGGTGTCACTGCCGCTCTGGGCTTCGGTCGGGGCGGTGGACGAGAACACCGTCTCCGCTATTGTTGAGGAAGCGGCGCGGGCACGGTTGCTGGAGGAATCGCCGGACGGCGCTCAGGCGCAATTCGTTCACGCGCTGATCCGAGAGGCATTGTATGAGGGTATCATGCCGTCCCAACGGCGGCGGCTGCATCAGCAGGTGGGCGAGGCGCTGGCGGCGCTCGTTGACCCTGACCCGGACGCGGTGGCCTATCACTTCGGGCAAGCGGGCGACGCGCGGACGGCGCAGTGGCTCGTCACCGCGATGTCGCGGGCGGAAGCCGCACATGCGCTTTTGACCGCAGCAGACCGCGCCGAGGCTGCGCTCGCACTCCTGGAGCGCGACGCACACGCGGTGGAGCGGGGGTGGCTGCTGCTCTTTCTCGCCCGCCTGCACCGGTACGCGGATCCCCGGCGGGGCGTGACCTATCTCACTGAGGCGGCGACGCTCGCGGAGCAGACGGGAGACGCGGCGCTCACGGCGTACGTTGCCGTGCGGCGGGGACTGGCGCGCTGTATGGCCGGAGAGTACCGGCACGGGTTGGCGGAACTCGAAGCGGGCGTGACGGCGATGCGAGACATCCGGCCGGAGGAGCGGCCCTGGCTGCGCGGCTGGCCCCGTGGATGGTCATCGGACCATACCGTACCAAATGAGACGGTCTGGGAAGTGCATCCTATCGATGGCCGTGGCACGCTCGTCCAGCAGTTGGTGGTCGCCGGGTATATCGGCGCGGCCCGCACATTGGGGGAACGCCTCGTCGCGGAGTTCGATGCGGCCACTGCAGGAGGGGTCACACGGGCGCAGATCACGCCGGCGGTAGCGGACGGGTTTATCGGCCTTGCGAAAGCGTATCAGTGGCTCTGTCTCCCCGATGACGCGATGCGGGTCTTCACGCGGGCGGAGACGTTCTATCGCGCCTTGAACAACTACACGATGGTCTATCAATGCCTGACCAGCGTCGTGCTGTATGTGCTGACGCCATTCCGGACTGAACAGGTCGCCGAGCGGGAACGCCTGATGGCGGAGGCGGAAGCGGTGGTCGCCCACGCAAGTGGCGCGCGTCCCGCGCTCCCGGATGCGCTCGCGCGACTGCCCGTCCTGATCTTCGAGCCACATTGGCCCGCGCTGCGCGACCTGATCGATTCCGTCCCGCTCGACACCCTTGGCAGTTACCGCAGTAACCTCGGGCCGATTGCCCGCTGGCAGGGAGAGCGCGAGATCGCGATGGCACTTGTGCGGGATATACTGCCTTCCGGGTCAGGGACTGAACCGGGTGATAGCCGCTTCACCACTGCGACGGATGCGCAGCGCCTCGCCGCCGCGCTGGCGATTGATGTAGGAGACCTGGACACCACACGCCTCTGGCTGGAGGCGCATGATCGCTGGCTGGCATGGAGCGGCAGCATCCACGGTCGGGCCGACGGTCAATTGGGTTGGGCCGCGTATTATCGCGCGGCGGGCGACGCCGCGCTGGCGTACGAGCACGCGACGCGGGCGTACGACCATGCGACAGCACCGCGCCAGCCGCTCGCCCTGCTCGCCGCGCATCGGCTCCTCGGTGAACTTGATACGGAGGCGGGCAGAGTCGATAACGCCATTGCCCATCTCGATGCGGCGCTCGCCCTTGCCGATGCCTGTGCGGCTCCCTACGAGCGGGCATTGACGTTGCTGGCCCTCGCCGACCTCCGCACGGCGACCGGCGACCCTGGCGCGGCGACACAACTGCTGGACGAGGTACGCACCATTTGTGTCCCGCTCCGCGCAGCCCCCGCGCTCGCCCGTGCGGATGCCCTTGCCGCGCGGTTGGCGGTTTCGAGCGATCGGCCTGCCTACCCCGCCGGTCTCTCGGCGCGCGAGGTCGAGGTGTTGCGCCTCCTCGCTGCGGGCAAGACGAACCGCGAGATCGCCGAGACGCTCTTCCTCAGCGTGGCGACCGTCAACAACCATGTCGCGCACATCCTCACCAAGACGGAGACCGACAACCGCGCCGCCGCCGCCGTCTACGCCCAGCGCCACAATCTGACCTAACTACGCACGCCATCGCGCGTCAGCCGGTAGTGAGAATTCACTATCGCGACGCTCGCCGATCTGTGCCACGCGAATGGGTAATTTCCTCGATGGCAGCGGACGGCCCGCTCCTTATGCTGTGCTTACGATGCATGAAGATCATGCAGAGACACAAAGGGAGCGCCACCATGACACGCCGCAACCGCCTCGCCCTCGTCATTTCGCTCGTCAGTCTGTTGGTCTGCATGCACGTTGCCCCCGTCAGCGAGTGCGAACTCAATGGGGTGGAAACCTGCGAGCGCGCCGCTGTGCCTGCTTCACAAACCGACAGTGGGGTGATAGCCATCGATGCAGTGGCGACTCCTGAGACGACCAACGACGGCATCAATGCCGACGCGCCGATGCCGGACGCGATCTTCTGCGGCATCGTGTCATCGCCCTGCGAGACAGTCGGCGTCTGAGCCGCAATCTTCCGCCTCGCCCGACATGAAGAGAGACCCGGCGACAAGGAGCGAGCAGATGTTGATGTACGCTGCCATCCCGTTGACCTGCTGGCTCTGCGCCCTCGTCGCGATACCGCGCAAGCCGCTCCCCAATAATGAAGTGCAGGAACTGGTCTATTCCCGCCTGCTCGGTCGGCAGGAACGGCTGGCGCTACTCGCATTCGTCGTGACTGCCGTCGCGTTCATCGTCTTCGTTGCCGGACTCTCCCAACGGGCGGGCGCGAACGAGGAGAGCGTGGCAGGCGGGCAGCAGATTTGTAGCAACGCGCACGCTCCACTCTCCACATGCTACACCCGGCAAATGGATGGGCAATGGAAGGAGGAGCAGATGCAAGCGGACGGCAGTTGGCGCGTGCTCGGCTTCGTCTCGCACCCAGACCTCACGGAGCAAGATCGAGGGGGGTAGGGTTGAAGTGAGGCAGCCACAGCGTTTTGCAGAATCACTGAGCCAGTGGCGGCGGGCTCCGGGTACCCTCTGGGTGGCATGCCGCAGCAAGGATCGGCAGGCTAACCTGGATTATTCATAAAGTCATCTCGCAACGCGCGGGAGGTCATCTGATGCCACGAGACGAAACGTATGGCCCCTCAGTCCCTTGTGCAAGCCCCGATTCGGATGCCGCCGGTAGG
>JBPCMC010000349.1:0-5658 GCA_051002645.1 Thermomicrobiales bacterium | reverse complement strand
GATGGCCGTACGACATCTCACCTCGGCGCGTGCGAATGTCGCTCCCAGGGCGCGCCGCCCCGCCAACATCTGGCAGCGCATCTGGCGCATGCGGCTGGTCTACCTCTTCCTCCTGCCGGCGTTCGTGCTCTTCGTGATGTTCGAGTACTGGCCGACGTTTCTCGTCTTCAAGGAGGCGTTCTACGATTGGGACGGCTTCCGCATCAACAACTTCATCGGCCTCGCCAACTTCAAGGAGATCATCCACGACCCGACCTTTCAGCGGTCACTGCGCAATATTCTCGTCATCCTCGTCTTCTACCTGACGATCCCCTTCGCGATGCCGATCATCATCGCCGAGACGATCTTCAATCTCGCCAGCGAGCGGGCGCAGAAGTTCTGGCGCGTCTTCATGCTCATCCCGGCGATTATCCCCTTCCTCGTCATCCTGCTCCTGTGGCAGTACCTCTACAACCCGGTGCCCGGCGAGGGCTTCCTCAACAACGTCCTCCAGCACTTCGGCTACCAGCCGAAACTCTGGCTCGCCTCGCCGAGTACGTCGCTCTGGTCGTATATGATGATCGAGTTCCCGTGGGCGAGCGGCACCTATATGCTCATCTACCTCGCGGGGCTGCAAAACATCCCGCAGGATGTCGTGGACGCCTCCCGCCTCGATGGCGCCTCGACGTGGACGCGTATCTTCCGCATCGATGTGCCCCTGATTATGGGCCAGATCAAACTGATCGCCATCCTGACGGTGATCCAGACCTTGCAGCGCTACGTCGGCATCTACATCCTCACCAATGGCGAGGGTGGCCCGGCGAACTCGACGATGGTGCCGGGGGTCTATCTCTTCCAGAAGGCGTTCAACGCGCACCGCCTCGGCTACGCCAGCGCCGTCGGCCTGGTGCTCTTTCTCTTCATCCTCGTGCTGACGCTGATCAATCAGTTCCTGCTCAAGACGGAATCCGACGCGCAGGAACAGGGCATCGTCTAGGAGGTATGTGAGTCATGCAGAACGCGGAAGAAGTCCTGACCAGAGGCGAGGCGACGGTTGCCGAGCCGCATGCGGCCGTTACGGCGGGCAAGAAAGGGGGAATCGGGCAAATCTTCTCCTATGTCTTTCTGATCGCGATCGCCTTCTTGACCTTCCTGCCTTTCTTCCTGATGATTACGATCTCCTTCAAGACGCGCGCGCAGTTCGCGGTGCAGCCGATCTGGCCGACCTTCCCGCTCCACTTCTCGAATTACCGCTTCGCCTGGGAGCAGGTCTTCCGGCCGGTGATCAATACGGTGATCGTGTGCGTCGCCTCGATTGCGGGCACGCTGGTCGTCGCATCGCTCGCCGCCTACGCCTTCGCACGTTTCAAGTTCCCCGGCTCACGCGTGCTCTTCCTCGGTGTCATCTCGCTCCTGATGGTGCCGGATGTCCTGCTGCTCGTGCCGCGCTACGTCGTGACGTCGCAGTTGCACCTGCTCGGCAACTACCTCGGCCTGATCATCCCGTATATGTCGTTCGGCTCGATCTTCGCCATCTTCGTGCTGCGCACCTTCTTCGCCTCCGTGCCAGGCGAACTGATCGAGGCGGCGCGGATGGACGGCGCGAGCCATTTCACGATCTTCTGGCGGATTATGATCCCGCTTTCGCGGCCAATCCTCGCGACGCTGGCGATCATCCAACTGATCCGTGTCTGGAACGACTTCATCTGGCCCTTCGTCGTCATCTCCAAGAAGAGCCAGTACACGCTCGCCTTGATTCTGAAAAACTTCTCCAGCGATTTCGGCACCCAGTGGGGCCTGATTATGGCCTGCTACGTGATGGCGAGCCTGCCGCTCTTGCTGGTCTTCGCCCTCGCCTCCAAGCAGTTCATCAAGGGTCTGACCTCGGGTGCGATCAAGTTCTAAGGAAAGGAGCGCCGCTCGCGAACGCGGGGAGTCGTCAGTAGTCAGTAGCCGGTAGTCAGTCTGGAATGGGAAGCGCTGCGCGCGTATACCCGTTCCATATCCCGACAATTGCTGGCTTCCGACGACTGACTACTGGCTACTGACTACTGGCTACTGACTACTCGTAAGGAGACTATTGTGAGCAACGAAAGCAACGTCGCATCGTTCCTGCGGGCGCGCGTGGATCGCCGCCGGATACTCGGTATCGCCGCCGGGGGGGCGGTGGCGGGAATCCTCGCCGCCTGTGGCGGTAGCTCGGCGACCGACACGCCGAAAGCGGCTGCAGGCGCGAGCACGAGCGGCGGCGCGGCGCCGACGAGTCAGGGCGTCGTGACGATTACCACGCCGACACCGGCCGCTGCCGCGACCGCCGCCCCGAGCGGCTCCGCCGCTGCTGGTGGGGCGACGCCCGCCGCCAGTGGCTCGGTCACGGTGACGCGGCCCGAATTGAAGGGCAACATATCCCTCTCCCGCCAGCCGAATGCACCGCTCTCCGGTGGCAAGCCGGACCCGGACACGGTCATCTTCAACGACCTTCTCAAACGCTATCAGACGGAGCATCCGGGTGTCACGATTGATCTCACCGAAATCCCCGGCACCACGGCGACCGACCTCTATCAATGGGTAACGACCCACTCCGCGTCGAAGAGCCTCACGACCATCGTCGGCACCTTCGCCGATCAGATCATTTCGGACGTGCAGGAAGCGACGAACAATGTCCAGTGGGTCTCTTTCACACCGGAGTTGGAGAAGACATCGCCGTACAGTGGGCAGCCGTGGAAGGCAGACTTCAACCCGGACCTTCTCACCTTCGCGAAGTTCGGCCTCAAGAACAACTACGGCATCCCCTTCGCCCGCTATAAGTCGGCGTGGATCTACAATAAGGATGCGTGGGCGAAGGCAGGGCTGACGGACGCCGACGTGCCGAAAACATGGAAGCAGTGGTTCGCTGCCAACGACAAGTTGAAGGCAGCCGGGCTCATCCCGATCGCGCGGCAAGGCGATGTGCAATCAGCATCACATACGTCCTGGATTCTGATGATCTCGCTCGGCCGCAAGCAGTGGGACAGCATCACCGGCGGCAAGGAAACCATGACGTTGCAGCAGAAACTTGACGCTGTCTGCGGGCAGAAGTGGGTGTTCGATACACCATGGAGCCGTGCGGGCTGGCCCGCGCTGAAGAAACTCTTCTCTTACTACGAGCCGGGATTCACGTCGGTCAAGGTCTCCGACGCGCGTCAGCTCTTCTACGAGGGCAAAGCAGTGATGCTGTACGAGAGCCAGGCCTTCCTCCAGGTGATTGACGAGATTAAGAAGGAGGGGCTGGCGAAGTTCGAGATCGGCGCCTTCCCGACACCCCAGCCCGACGCGGAGACCTTCGGCGCGGATGTCGCCGCCAATGCCGGCAAGATCGCGGACGACGGCGAGCGCAACCAGACCTATAGCATCCCGCTCGGGGATCTGCGCGACAAGGGGAAGGACGCGATGGGCCAGGCGATCGCGTTCGACTACCTGCAGTGGATGACGCAGCCGAAAATCCAGGCGGAGTACGTCAAGCCGTCCTACAATTTGCCGGTCAACCCGAATGTGAAACTGGAAGACCCGCGCTTCGCGATGTTCCAGCAGAATCCGGAGCAGATCTTCTATCGCCATCTCTTCTACTTCAACAACATCAGCCACGCCGACCGGCCGCAGTGGGGCCAGAACTTCCAGGCGTATCTGAGTGACCAGGAGAATCTGGACGACTACCTGAAGAAGGGCGAGCAGCAACTGATCGAGCAGGCGCAGATCTCCGCGCGCGAGGCGAAGATCGACATCAAGTGCCCTGCCTAACCTGCTGACCCGGCCCTGATTCCTCCGACCCCCTTCCCGTAGGCTTCCTCTGGGCCTCAGGAAGGGGGTTATTCGTGTGACGTGGTCTCTTCTTCATCGCCCTGCCCGATCGAGAGGGCGCATGCTATGCGCCCCTACGACTTCCCTTCTCGTTTCGTGGAGTGGCAGGGCGGTGGCAAGACCATATGCGATACTGCGCGAAAGGATTGCGACCGCAGCGAAGGGGAAGACTCGTGACCGATGACGCGCTCTGCTTGACGCCCGCGACGGAACTGGCCGCCGCCATCCGCGCGCGGCGGCTCTCGCCCGTGGAACTGGTCGATGCGGTGCTGGCGCGCATCGACCGCCTCAATCCGCGCCTCAATGCCTACCTGACGGTGACGGGCGATCAGGCGCGGCAGGGCGCGCGGGAGGCAGAGGCCGCAGTGATGCGCGGTGACCCACTCGGCCCGCTGCACGGCATCCCGGTCGCCGTCAAAGACCTCTCCTACACGAAGGGCATCCGCACGACGCGCGGCTCGCTCCTCTATAAGGATTTCGTGCCGGAAGAGGATCATCCGGTTGTCGAGCGGCTGTACGAGGCGGGGGCGATCATCGTCGGCAAGACGAATACGCCGGAGTTCGGCTGGAAGGGCGCGACGGACAACCGCCTCGGCCCGCCCTGCGTCAATCCGTGGGACATGGAGCGGACGTCGGGCGGGTCGAGCGGCGGCAGCGCGGTCGCGGTGGCGGCGGGAATGGCGCCGCTGGCGACGGGGAGCGACGGCGTCTGCTCCATCCGCACGCCCGCCAGTTTCTGCGGCATCTTCGGCCTCAAACCGCAGTACGCGCGCATCCCCTCGCCGACCGTTGGGCTCGATGTGGCGCATCTCGGCCCGATGACGCGCACGGTACGTGATGCCGCGCTGATGCTCAACGCCCTCGCCGGGCCGCACGAGTATGACCGCCAATCCCTCCCCGCCAGCGGTGTTGACTATCTCTCCGCGTGCGATGGCGGCATTGCGGGCCTGCGCGTCGCGTGGAGCGCCGATCTCGGCTACGTCGCCGTTGACCCGGAAGTGCGCGCGATCACGACCGCCGCTGCCCAACGGTTCGCCGACCTCGGCTGCACGGTGGAGGAGGCGCACCCCGGCTTCGCCGACCCCAAGCACGCCATCGACATTCTTTTCCACGGCCTGATCGCGGGCCGCAACGCGCACCTGACGCCGGATGAACTGGCGCTGATGGACCCCGGCCTGGCGGCGGTCGTCGAGGGCTACCGTACCCTCGGCGTGGCCGAGATCATGGCGGCGCAGGCGGAGCGTGAGCAACTCTGGCAGCAGACGTGGCCCTTTTTCGAGACGTATGACCTGCTGCTGACGCCGACTGTCGCCTGCCCGCCCTTCAGCCTCAACCGCTTCGGGCCGGATGCTATCGACGGTACGCCGGTGACAGGGTGGGCCTGGACCGCTTTCACCTATCCGTTCAACCTCACCGGCCAGCCCGCCGCGACCGTCCCCTGCGGCTGGACGGCGAGCGGCCTCCCCGTTGGCCTACAGATCGTCGGCCGCCGCTACGACGAAGCGACCGTCCTCCGCGCCTCTGCCGCCTTCGAGTTGGCCTATCCGTGGGCGGATCGCGTACCCAGTGCCTAACGAGCCAATTGGCCTTTCCGATCATGCGTGGTTGGACTGCTCACTTCCAGGCAGTATCATATGTGATACTATATCCAAATGACGAAGCGGGAGAAGCGGGAAGCGGCGATTCGCAGTAATGTGAAGCAAGTGCGGTCCGCCGATGGTAATGTCCCCAGATGTGTGTAAGTAGCGTCGTCATTGACGAAGACGGTCATGGTGTGGTTCTTCTCCGGTTGTCGAGACCGTAAAGAAGGAGCAACACCATGACCGACACCCTGAGCATAGG
>JBPCMC010000348.1:0-6213 GCA_051002645.1 Thermomicrobiales bacterium | reverse complement strand
TCGTCGAAGTCGTCGATCACCACAACATCGGCGACGTGATGACGGGCGCGCCGATCTTCTATCTCGCCGATCCGGTCGGCGCGACTTCCACCCTGATCGCGGAGATGTATCTCGACCCCGCGCGGTGGTTCCATCTGCCGCATCCGGAGCGCGTCGCGCTCGACACGACCACGGCGGGCCTGCTCCTCAGCGCGATCATCTCGGATACGCTCTTGCTCCGCTCGCCGACAACCACCGTCCGCGACCGCCGCGCCCTCGCCACCCTCGCCGAGCGGACGGGCATCGACGTGGACGCACTGGCGCACGAGATGTTCGCGGCCCGCTCCGACATCTCGGCGCGCACGGCGCAGGACCTCGTCGGCAACGACTACAAGCCGTACGAGTTCGGCGGCAAGTCGGTCGGCGTCGCGCAAGTCGATGTGATGTCGCTCGATGCCGTGCGGGGTCGGTACGACGAACTGCGCGCCGAACTGGCGGCGGCGAAGGCGCGTCAGGGGCTGGACGTGTCAGTGTTGATGATGACGGACATCATCGGCGAGGCAACCGACCTGCTCTTCGACCCAGAGAGCCGCCCGATCATCGAGCGCGCCTTCGGTGTGCCGGCATCCGGCGGCTACGCGCACCTGCCCGGCGTCGTCTCGCGCAAGAAGCAACTGATCCCGCCGCTCTCCGCCGCACTCTGATTACGACGGTGGCGTAGGCTTCAGCCTGCGCCACCGATTACGTGCGCTCCCAGCGGTAGCCGTCGTCCGTCGCGACAATCCGGCCCCACGCGGGGAAGCGCTCGTGCGTGAAGTTGATGGTCGCACCAGTCGGCACGGCGTCCGCGAGGAAGCGGTCGCGCGAGGCGCGCATGGCGGCCAGATCGACCCACGGCGAGGCCCAATCGAGATGGGTAATCTCCGAGGCGTGGTGGAAGAGGTCGCCGAGCGCGTAGAACCGCTCGCCCGCCGATGCGACGCGGACAATCGAGTGCCCCACCGTCTCGCCCGGTGCGTGCAGCATCGTCACGCCGGGCACGACCTCGTGATCGCTGTCGACGAGGTCGAGCAGGCCGCGCGCCGCGACCGCGCCGAGGCGGGCGGAGAGGTCGTATCCCGGCTTGTCGCGGCGCGGGTTGCCCTCCCAATCTAACCGGTTGATCAGGTGGCGCGCGTTCGGGAAACGGACCTCGCCCTGCCCGTCGCGCGTGGCGACGACACCGGCGAAGTGGTCGTCGTGGGCGTGGGTGATGAGGACATGCGTGATCTCCTCCGGTTCGACGCCGATGCTCGCCAGCCCCGCCGCCATTCCCGGCGTCCGCGTGATGCCCGGCCACTTGACGGCGAAGGCGCGATCCCACGCCGTGCCGGGATCGTCGTAGGCCGGGTCGATCAGGATGGACGCTGCGCCGATTCGCACATGGATGACCGCCTGATCGCTCGGCAGCCGGTCCTGCGCGTCCGCCTCGCCACTCGCACGAATCAGCGCCGCCTCGTCGGCGGGGTAGACCGACGCGATCGGGATCGGCAACATGCCGTCATTGATCACCGTCACCCTCGCGTCACCGATACGGCGCGAGGAGACGTAGGACGCGGGCGGATGCGGGGCCATGCTCATGCCTCCCTTTCGTTGCGACCAGCCAGTCGTGCGACTGCCAGCGTACTACAAACGCCACCGGGCACAATCGTTGTCCCGTCCCGCTTCGGGGAGGGGGGCAGGGGGTGGGTACGGGGCGATGCAGTGCTGTACGTTCTCTCTTGCATTCATGTGCTATACTTCAACCTAGAGCAAACAGGTATCCGCACAGGCGCAACGCTATGGCCTGTGTTTTGGCATATGTGGCGCATCTGCAAAGGGAGAAGAAGGGAGGAGGCTAGGCATAACTGCTGCAGCTTTGCGGAATTCTCTCACACAGAGGAGACCATCATGGGTGAACAGTTTGTGTCGAAGGCTCCGGGTATCGTTCCACCGGCGCACGCCCCGGAAATGACACCCCCCGTTGTGGAAACCACCTCCGTCGTAGCGATGGACACCTTTGACTGGGAAGCGGCGGAAGCCAGCCCCGAGTTCAAGGAATTGATCAGCGCCAAGCAGCGATTCATCATCCCGATGACGATCTTCTTCCTCGTCTTCTACTTTGCGCTGCCGGTCATTGATGGGTACTTCAAGGGCTTTGCCAGGAAGAACGTGTTCGGCAACTTCAACGTCGCGTATCTCTTTGCCCTCGCCCAGTTCGTCATGACGTTCGTAGTTGCCTATCTCTACATCAAGAAGGCAGACAGCGTCTTTGACCGGCTCGCCGCAGTAGTCGTTGCACGGATGAAGAAGGAGGATCGGGCATGAACCTGACGCTGGGCCTGTTCCTCATCATCATCGCCATCACACTCGGTATCACCTACTGGGCATCGCAGCGTGTGCGCACAACGACGGACTTCTACGCCGCCGGCCGCACCATCACGGGCTGGCAAAACGGTATCGCCGTCGCCGGGGACTACATGAGCGCCGCATCGTTCCTCGGTATCGCGGGACTGATCGCACTCAATGGTTACGATGGCTTCCTCTACTCGGTCGGCTTCCTCGTTGCGTACCTGACGGTGCTGCTGATCGTGGCGGAACCGTTCCGTAACAGTGGGCGCTACACGATGGCGGATGTACTCGCCTATCGCTTGAACCGCGTCCCTGTTCGCTCGGCGGCGGCACTCAGCACGCTAATCGTCAGCCTCTTTTATATGCTGGCGCAGATGATCGGCGCGGGGACGCTCGTCCATCTGCTCGTCCCGCGTCTCAGTGCGAATCTCTCGATCGTCGTTGTCGGTGTCCTGATGGTCTGCTACGTCGTTTTCGGCGGTATGATCGCCACGACGTGGGTGCAAATTGTCAAGGCAATCCTCCTGATGACCGGCACGTTCATCATCAGCATCCTCGTTCTCTCCAAATATAGCTTCAACCTCGGCCATTTCTTCGATGCGATTGCGGGAGTAAAAGACCAGAAGAGCGGCCTGAACTTCACGCAGCCAGGTATCCTGTACAACGGGAAGTACGGGTCGCTCGACCTGATCTCGCTCTCGCTGGCGCTGATCCTCGGCACGGCGGGATTACCCCACATCCTGATGCGTTTCTATACCGTCCGATCAGCGAAGGTGGCGCGTTCGTCCGTTGGTTGGGCGATTGGCATCATTGGCTCGTTCTATCTTCTCACCACATTCCTCGGGTTCGGCGCCGCGACGCTACTCGGGCCCGATCTCATCAAGAAAACGCCCGGCGGAAGCAACTTGGCCGCGCCGCTCCTGGCACAAAAGGTTGGTGGAGGAGCGGATACCTTCGGCGGCGAATTCTTCCTCGCGCTCATCTCCGCGATTGCGTTTGCGACCATCCTTGCCGTTGTGGCTGGTCTGACGATCGCCGCATCCAGCGCGTTCGCGCACGACTTCTGGGCGAATGTCGTGCGACACGGAAAGGAACGACCGGGTGAGGAAGTCATGGTCGCCAGGGTCGCCGCGCTTGTGGTTGGCGCACTCGCAATTGTCCTCGGCATCGGATTGAAGAATCTCAATGTTGCCTTCCTCGTCGGCCTCGCCTTCGCGGTGGCGGCGAGCGCCAATCTCCCGGTAATCGTTCTCGCGCTCTTCTGGAAGAAGTTCAACACCTGGGGTGCGGTTGCGGGCATCCTGACCGGGCTGATCGCTGCGCTGGTATTGATTGCAATCAGTCCGGCGATCATGGGCATTGATCCGCCGGGAACGGCTTCGACATCGAAGCATCTGATCCAGCACGCAGCGATCTTCAAGCTCTCGAATCCGGGTATCATCAGCATCCCACTCGGCTTCGTTGGAGCATTCGTCGGCGCTCTTGCAAAGAACGCGACCGGTGGTCGTGAGATGACCGCCGATGCACTCTTCCCAGAGATGCTCGTCCGTGCGAACACAGGCGCCGGAGCAGAATAATACGCTTTCACGGAAAATGTGCCTCTATTCTCGTCTGTCGGAGTGGAGACTTAATCTGGTGCTCAAGACCAGCTGAAGCCTCCACTCCAAGTGCATGGCGACCAATGCATCGTAAATGAGGATAAGGACCTCCGTCCCCCCGCCCCTTCCGTTTGAGGGAACGAGGCATTTCTTGGTCAAAATTGGGGTGATCCGAGGCCAATTGCTTTCGGGGCGGGATCGTTATCCAAGCCCTACGGTGCTGCGGTGCTGGATTGCGCATTCGCTTCCACCATGACCGGGAAGGTGAAATCGAACATCGCGCCGGTCACGAAGAGGGCGAGACCGTAGGCCACCATGAACCCCCATGGCGCGAGGAGGAAGGCCACCGAGTAGCCGGATGCGGCGGGGGCTGCCGCTTGCCGGTCGACGTTCGCCATCCCCATCCAGAGCGGCACCGTCAGCAGCGACAGGATGAAGGCAGTCCACAGCGGGGCCATGAGCAGGCGGCAGAGGCGGGGGGTCGGCACGCCCTCCAGCCAGATTCGCCTGATGCCGGCAATTGTCACAAGCATGAGGATCGGGAGGATACCGATATTGAGGATGCCAAGCAGCGGCATTGCCGCGTGGTATGGGTCCGTAGACGATGAATCGAAAAGCCCCTTGCTCGCGTAGACGGCGATACCGTAGATGAGGGCAAGCAGCGCGCTGCCGAGGATGCGCCCGCCTCTGAGCGGCGTGACGCTCAGGTTCTTCCGCTCGACGGATCGGTCACGCAATATAGGGACAAGATCAGCGCTCCGCAACACGTCGTTCCCTCTCTTGCTCGTAACGAATCCGCGACTATCGCAATGTCAGTGGACTAAGCAACATCCATACCAGCACCAGACCGCATGGCTTCTCAGAGCGGCCCGAGACGGCAGAAATGACAGGTGCCCGTCCTCTACGAATGAGGACGGGCACCTGCCATGTGCTTCGTACTTCGCCTATCGCGCGACCGCGCGGGGAGAGCGGGAAGAGGGATTACGGGCCGGAGACGATGCTGACGGTCATCGTCGTGTTGTACGTCCCCGCCAGGGCGCTCGCCGGCACCGTCAACTGCGTGTTGAAGGCCATCGTCGCCTGCCCCATCCCCGAGTTCGCCGCCGCGTTGAAGATCTTGCCCATCGTCGTCGGGATTTGGCCGGTCACGACGCTATTAGACGGGCCGACGCCCTTGACGCCGCTCACCGAGACGCCGCTGATGCTGTGGTTCGCGGCCGGGATGGTATTCGTCCCGGAGGTGAGCGTGCCGATCTGCGCCTGCAGGTTCCAGCCCGCGCCGGTGCCGGACGAGTCGCTGACGCTGACGGCGAAGGAGGAGGTGAGGGTGAGGACATCACCAGTCAGGCTACCCGTGTAGCCGAAGTTGGCGGGCGGGGAGGTGATGCCGAGGGTACCTGCGGTTAGGGAGAGGCTGGAGGTCGCGCCGGTCGCGCCGACGGCCGTGCTGCCGATGACGAGCGCGCCGAGGACGAGGAAGCCGAAGATGGACTGACGCATGAAGCGGAACATTTGCAATCTCCTTGAGTAGTGTCGAATCGATCAAGAAAAGCACTATCAAACCCGTCTATCGAAGACCCACTGACGAACCGATCATTCCTCCTCTTCCCACCGAGTGCGGACACTCCGCGACGGTTCCCTCTGACAAAACCCATTAGAACGCCATTGGATGAACTTTTCGGAGATTTTTCGCCCGATACCATGACGGTAGATTCATGAAGGGAAAAAGGGGTTGCATGGCTGGAAGCCTGCGACCACCGAGGGGAGTGCGACCGCTCAGATGCATGAATGCGAGTCGGGTGTGCCGCAAATCTGGGTACTTTCCATGCACGATAGCCTCGTTTACGTGCCGTACATCCTTTCCCAGTCGTCTCTCCAGTGTTCTGTTTTCTTGTGACTGCTTGACACGTACAGAATGTACGTATATACTCATCCCTCTTGACAAGCATCGTCGCTGCCGCTACGATACCCCTACATCTTGTGGTGCCGAATCACAGACACCCCGATATATCCCCTTTCTTCCGTGAAGCGGAACGGGATCAGGCGGGAGCGGGGTTTGTTCTAATTTTCGGCGTCACGGTCGTTTGGGGAGCAGGGCGGTTCTCCGGGCACCATACCTGCGAGTCAGTTAGTCGGTTGGGATGAAGGGAGTCACGGGAGATGGCGTCGGTACCTACGAAGCAATTGAAGGCGACGGACATGACCGGAAAAACGAGCAACGGCAAGAATGGGAACGGCAACGGACACGGCAAGCACGCCACGGCGA
>JBPCMC010000347.1:0-2877 GCA_051002645.1 Thermomicrobiales bacterium | reverse complement strand
ACGCAACGCGGCAGGCTGAAGCCCGCCGCCACCCTCATTCCGACTCATGAATACTCACCGGCTATGGAGTCTTATTCTTCATTGCCTCGTCGCGCTCGCGTTGCGCCTTGTAGAATTTCTTGTCTTTCGGCACCGGTCGGGCATCCTCGCGCTCGCGTTCGGCCATCGCGGCGGCGGTGGCGGTGTTCAGTTGCTCCTCGATCAGCGTCAGGTCATTGTAGACCGCGCTGTTCTTGTGCGCTTCCGGCGTGCGCATCAGCATCTTGACGAGCTGCGTCAGTGACGGGGCGGAGGCGTCCGTCCCCTGCGCGCGGTTGATGTAGGTATCGACCATCGTTAGCGTCTGCGGGATCGCGCCGTTGTGGGCGAGACGATCCCGAATTGTTGAAAGGCCGTCGGTAACACGCATCTTGCACTCCCTTCGGTTGCGCGCGGCGTCGCAATCCGCCGGGAGTATAGCACAGCGGCACGGTTTTTGCCCGCGTTGACGGTCAAATTGCGCCGCCGTATACTCTGGTCTGTGGCCGTGCGCGCCACACCTTGCGTTGTCTCCATGGGGTGATGCGTCGCCGTGGACGGTCGCCAGCGGGCAGGAGCGCCATCATGTTCAAACTGACTGGGGAAGATATCGACCTCGACTGGGTCCGCCATGTGATGGAGGAGCACTTCACGCCGGAGGATTACCAGGACGCGCAGGAACTGATCCTGCCGTCGCTGCAGGAGGTCCAGGAGCGCTTCGGCTACGTCTCCGAGGAGGCGGTCGGTGTCATCGCCGCGCACCTCGATATTTCCGAGACGCGCGTCTTCGGCGTGATGACCTTTTACAACGACTTCCGTTTCAAGAAGCCGGGCGCGCATGTCCTGCTGATCTGCAATGGCATGGCCTGTCGTGTCGTCGGGTCGCAACGGTTGATCGATCAGGTGATCTACCCACGCCTTGGCCTCGGCGAGAAGGAAACGACGCCCGACGGCCAGATTACCATGCAAATCTTCCCCGGCTGCCTCGGCGCGTGCGACCAGGCGCCGCTCTGCATGGCGGACGGCGATTATCATGCCCAGATGAACAACACGAAACTGAACGCACTCATTGACGAACTGCTCGCCGACGGCGCAGCGATGGCCGTCGCGCCGGCAACCGGAGGTTCACAGGCATGAGTATGCACGCCGACGACGCACCCGCGTTGAGTAGACTGACCAGCCGCGAGGCGTTCAATCGCTACCGCACGGACGCCACCGCGCGGTACCAGCGCATGATGGCGGCGGCGGATCGCCCGGTCGTCAGTGTCGTGATGAGCGAATGCACCCGCGCGAAGGGCGTCGAGGGGGTGATAGCGACCCTGAAGGAGCAGATCGCCGCGCGCGGCGTCGATGTCGAGGTGCGCGAGGTCGGCTGCTTCGGCAACTGCTATGCGGAGCCGGTGATCGAGGTGCGTAAGGCGGGCTGGCCCGCCGTCATGTACGGGTACGTGACGCCCGACGATGTGCCCGCCATCCTCGATGGCATCCGGGACGACCGGGCCAACGTCGCCCAGCCGCTCGGCGTCTACTTCGACGGCCCGGCGGACGACCAGAAGCCCGACGCCTTCCAGGGCATCCCGCCGATTAAGGACGATCAATTCTGGCGCAAGCAGCAGCGCATCGTCCTCGGCAAAGCGGGCTTGATCGACCCGTTGCGACTGGATGAGTACGTGGCGCGCGGCGGCTATTCCTCGCTCGCCAAGGCGCTCTTCGACATGACCGAGGACGAGGTCATCGCCGAGATGAAGACCTCCAATGTGCGCGGTCGTGGCGGCGCGGGGTTTCCGGCCGGCATCAAATGGGAGAGCGCGCGCGCCTCCGTCGGCTACCCGAAGTACGTCTGCTGCAACGCGCACGAGGGCGAGCCGAACGTCTTCAAGGATCGCAAGATGCTCGAACTCGATCCCCACGAGACGATCGAGGGCATTCTAATCGCCTGTTACGCCGTCGGCTCCGACCGGGGCTACATCTATATCGGCGGCGAATATCCGCTCGCCATCCGCCATTTCCGCCACGCCGTTAAGCAAGCGCAGGAGGCGGGATTGATCGGCAATAACGTGCTCGGCTCGGATTTCAGCGTCAAACTGACCGTGCGCGTCGGCGGCGGCGCGTATATTTGCGGCGAAGGTTCCGCGATGCTCTACTCGATCCAGGGGACGCGCGGGCAGCCGCGCACGAAGCCGCCACGCTCGGTGGAGTACGGTCTCTGGGGTAAGCCGACGGTCGTCAACAATGTCGAGACGCTCGCCAACGCGCCGCACATCATCGAGAAGGGCGGCGCGTGGTACGCCAGCATCGGCGTGGACAAGAGCCAGGGGACGAAAGTCTTCACGATGGGCGGCAACCTCAAAGGCGTCGGCATGAGCGAGGTGCCCTTCGGCCTAACGACCGGTGAACTGATCAACGAGGTGCATCTTGGCATGAAGGACGGCTTTCAGTACAAGGGGCTCCAGACCGGTGGCGTCTCGGGCGGCATCCTCACCGAAGAGGACTTCGCCTTGCCGATGACCTTCGAAGGCATCGAACCGGCGGGCGGCATGATCGGCTCCGCTGGCTTCGTCGTCTACGATCACACGACGAGCATGGTGGACATGGCCCACTACATGATCGAGTTCAACCGCAACGAGTCGTGCGGCAAATGCACCCCATGTCGGCTCGGCACGCAGGCGCTTCTGGAAATCCTCGACCGCTTCCAGCGCGGGCAGGGGCGCATGGCGGACATCGACACGATCATGGAGACGAGCGACCAGATCATCAAACTGTCGCTCTGCGGCCTCGGTCAGGCCGCGCCGGTGCCGGTGCAGAGCATGATCCTCAAGTTCCGGCACGAGTTCGAGGAACGCTGCATCGACGCACCGC
>JBPCMC010000346.1:0-6422 GCA_051002645.1 Thermomicrobiales bacterium | reverse complement strand
CTCTTCTCGACACAGGCCGCCTATGCCGCGCCGATCATCATGATGAGCCAGAACCGGCAGGCGACCAAGGACCGGCAGCGGGACGATCACGAGGCGGTGACGGTGGATGCGACGGCGGATATCGTCATGCTCACCCACGAAAACACGAAGGAGATCCAGCGACTGGCGCACGAGCAGGCGGCGATCCTCGCCGCGCAGGACAAGGTACTCTCGCAGCAGACCGAGATGCTCACGCTGCTCAGGGAGCATATGGCCCAGCCGGAGGAGGCCCGGAAAACAGAGGTGACCGGTTTGCCCGGCTAGTTTCTGAACACGATGTCGTCACGCGACATCATGCGCGCGAATCTGGCGGATGAACGGCGATTCGCATGTATACATGATTCTGTTCTATCGAAAGGGGCCCTCCATGAATCGAATGCGCACGCGCGATGTCGTCCTCGCAGTCATCATCGCCGCCGGCTTCATCATCCACGCCATCGGCGCCGACTGGTCCGTTCTCAGCGCCAGCGGTCACGTCCTCCTCGCCCTCATCGGTCTCGTCGTCGCCTTCGGCGCCGTCGCCACGATGATCTACGACCACGTCGTCGCCCATCCCATCGACGCCGAGCGCCCCACCGAGGTGCGCGAGCCCGCCCTCTCCCGCTTCCTCTTCCACGACACCCGCTCCGCCCCCCTCTGGCTGGCGGTCCGGCTCTACGTCGGTATTGCCTGGCTGACGGCGGGCTGGGAGAAGATCACCGGCTCCCCCTCCTGGCTCTCCAACGGCGGCGCGCTGAAGGGCTTCTGGACGAACGCGGCGGCGATCCCGAAGACGGGCAAGCCGGCGATCTCGTACGATTGGTACCGCGCGTTCCTACAGTTCATGCTCAACCACCAGTGGTACGACTGGTTCGCCAAGGTGATCTGCCTGGGCGAGCTGCTGATCGGCGTCGGGCTGATCGTCGGCGGGCTGACGGGGATCGCGGCCTTCTTCGGGGCGCTGATGAACATGTCGTTCCTGCTGGCGGGGAGTTCGAGCACAAACCCAGTGCTCTTCACGGCGGCGATCCTGCTGATGCTGGCGTGGCAGGTGGCGGGGCACTGGGGCGCGGACCGATTCATCCTGCCGGTGCTCGGCGCGCCGTGGAAGCCCGGCCTGATCGCCCGGCGCCGTCCTGTCCCGGTTGGTGGACTTGGAGGAGGATGAGGAACCTCATCGTTCTTCGGGCCATCGTCAGCGATTCCTGATTCAGTGCCAATGCAACCGATTAGACAAAAAGCGAGCGGCCCCGTGTGTGGGCCGCTCGCTTTCTGCTCATCCTTCCGGGAAGATGATTACCGCGAATGGAGAAGGTGCGCGGTGTGATCGATGGCCGCGCCGCTGAAGGTGCGCTCCATCATGTGCTGGACAGCCATGACGTGCGCGCAGGTGTCATTTTTCGCATGGAAATCGCAGGTGCAGTGCCACGCGCCGCCCTCGGCGCTGACGGTATGGACGTCATTATCACCCTTGAACTCGACGTTGAGGGTTTGGAGCGCCACGCGCCATGGCTCATCCGCATAGCGGCGCGCCTTTTCAAGTTTCCCGATCATGCTGGAATGCATCACAGATTGCCTCCTGCCGTTGCGCGGCTCGCTCCCAAGCCGCTAGCCGATACGATGGGGGCCGTCGCCCCGGTGCCCAAAAACACTCCACCGCAGGGTTTTGCGCTCCCTGCGGTGGTCAATTGGCAGTACATTGCGGTTCGCGGTCCGTGCATCCATGATGCGTCGCGGAATGGGTAGAAGCAATCCATCGGTATCACCGCCTGTTACGCCGTGTACGAACCTGATAGAACCATCATACGGCGCACCTTGCAACACGTCAACCCTTAACAGACAGATGTACGTACATTCGACGCCGGTGGTAGGATGCAACGATGTGCGTCCCGCCACCGGCGTCGAACATATCGTCAGTCGGTCGTTACGGACGGCGTCTCGGTTGCCGTCGTATCGCCGCTCTCAGTGCGGATGGCGCCCGAGAGCGCCGGTTCCGGGACCGGCGCGGGCCGCGCCCCCGGCTCACTCGTGAATCCATCGCGCGGCATCCCGCCATCCGCCGCAACGAAGATCGCGAAGACCTGCTCCTGATCGAGCGTCTCGTCGTCGAGCAGGCGCTGTGCGAGCATATCGAGCGCCGCGCGATGCTCGATAAGCAGTTGCGTCGCCCGATGATGCGATCGCTCCAGCAACTCGCGCACGGCGCGATCGGCGGCGGAGATCGTGTCCTCGCTATAGTCGCGGTCCCGCGTCAACTCACGCCCGAGGAAGACGTCCTGCTCCCCCGTGCCGAGGTAGAGGGAGCCGACCTCCTCGCTCATCCCCCAAAGGCCGACCATCCGCCGCGCGAGTGAGGTCGATTCCTTGATGTCGCTCTCCGCGCCGGTGGTAATCTCGCCGATGACAATTTCTTCCGCCGCACGGCCACCGAACATCACGACGAGGCGCGCGAGCAGGTATGCCCTCGGGTAGTTGAAACGGTCCTCCTCCGGGCTCTGGATCGTCACACCGAGCGCGCGTCCGCGCGGCACGATGGAGACCTTCGTCAGCGGGTCGGTGCCCGGCGAGTAATACGCCGCCACCGCGTGGCCGGCCTCATGGAAGGCGACGACCTTCTTGTCGTGGTCATTGAGGATCAGCCCGCGCGCCGTGCCAAGGATGATCTTATCGAGCGCCTCGGAGAAATCGGCGGGGGTGATCTGCTGGCGGTTGCTCCGCGCCGCGTGGAGGGCGGCCTCGTTGACGAGGTTGGCGAGGTCCGCGCCCGCGAAACCCGGCGTCGATTGCGCCACGCGGTTGAGGTTGACATCTTGCGCGAGCGGCAGCCCGCGCGAGTGAATCTTCAGGATCGCCTCGCGCCCCTTGCGATCGGGCAGGCCGACCGTCACCTGACGGTCGAAGCGGCCCGGCCGCAGTAGCGCGGGGTCCAGCACATCGGGCCGGTTCGTCGAGGCGAGAACGACGACTTCCTGCTTCGGGTCGAAGCCGTCCATCTCGACGAGCAGTTGATTGAGCGTCTGCTCGCGCTCATCGTTGCCACCGCCGAGGCCGGCGAAGCGCTGGCGACCGACCGCGTCGATCTCATCGACATAGACAATCGCGGGCGACGCCGTCTTCGCCTTGTTGAAGAGATCGCGCACGCGCGACGCGCCGACGCCGACGAACATCTCGACGAACTCGGAGGCCGAGACGCTGAAGAAGGGCACGCCCGACTCCCCGGCGACCGCCTTGGCGAGCAGCGTCTTACCGGTACCGGGAGGGCCGACAAGCAGCACGCCGCGCGGCAGCCGCGCGCCGAGCAGGTGATATTTACCGGGATTCTTGAGAAAGTCGACGACCTCCGTCAGTTCCTGCTTCGCCTCGTCCTCACCGGCGACATCGCCGAAGGTCACCTGCGGGCGCTCCGCATCATGGACGCGCGCCTGCGACTTGCCGAAGCCCATGATGCCTTGCTGCCCGCGCGTCATCTGCCGCCCGAGGAAGACTGCGAGACCGATGAAGAGCGCCAGCGGGAGCAGGCTGATGAGGAGATTGAGCAGCAGCGACACGAAACCGCCACTGTCTGTCCCCTTGACGTTTACCTTGACATTCTGCTGCTGGAAGAGCGGCAGGAGCGTCGGATTCTCCACGACGGGCAGACTCGTCTTGAAGTCCGTCACCGTCTTGGTCGGCGCGGCGGTCGTGCTTCCGCTCGTTGCGGTCGGCGCGGCCGTCGGCGGGGTGGCGGTGACGCCCGGCCCACTGACCACATCGCCATTCTGCACCTTGACGGATTGCTTGAATGTGCCGGTGACGTTCCGGTCTTGCAGCGTCACGTCGCTGACATTACCCGCCTGCACCTGCGCGAGGAAGCCGCTGTAATTGATGCTCGTCGGCCCCGCCGTGAAGGGGTTGGTGAGGGCAAGGATGTTCCAGATCAACAGACCGGCGAGCAGGATCCACCAGACCCAGCCGGGGACACGAAAACGCGGCTTGTTGCCCGGACCGTTCGGATCGTCCGACTTGCGCGGCACGCGCGGCACGCGCTTGTTCGGGTCGTCCAACGGGTTCCGCGAATTGCGGTCGTTCGGGGTGAATAAATGAGGGCGACCGATGCGGTCGTCAAGCGACATGAGACACCATCCTTTAAGATGCGCGACAACGCGCGGCGGGTGGCGGCGGTCCACCACCGATACGGGTGAGCATAACATAGCGCGGCACAGCAAACCGTGAACGCAGACACGCCGCGCACGGAAGCAGCCGCACAACCTGTACCACCGGGTGCCAAGTGTACCCGAAGATGCGACAACTCCTACACGGTGATACGCGAACGGGGGCATTTCGGTTCTGCTGGCGAGATCGGCGCATCAATGGGGCACGCAGTCACCGGCTTACCAGATGAAGGCGCTATCTCCCATCAGTCCGCAATAATGTTCGGCAGGCTGAAGACCAATACGATTCGGTTAAGAGCGAAGCAGGCGCTTTCCCCGTCCATCCCTAGGTGCGGTGCTCGAACCGCCCTCCGTTGCAGCACCGTGATCGTCGGGTAGTACGAACACTATGGGCCGGGAAGGGCGGTTCGCGCACCGCCCCTACGGATACGCCCTTGTTGCTGATCGCCGCCACCGCCACTTCTTGTCCACATTTGCGCGCTAGAACAATCCGACGATGCGACCGTTTTCGTCGAGATCGACATGCGCGCCCGCCGGGTCGGCGCCGAGGCCGGGCATCGTGCGGATGTCGCCCGCCAGCGGGTAGATGAACCCCGCGCCCGCCGAGAGCCGGACGGCGCGGATCGGCACGGTGAAACCGGATGGCCGCGCCCGCAGCGTCGGGTCGTGCGAGAGCGAGAGGTGCGTCTTCGCCATGCAGACCGGCAGACCGCCGAACCCCTGGCGCTCGATATCGCGGATATTCCGCTCCGCCTCCGGCTGGAACGAGACGCCGTCCGCGCCGTAAATGCGCGTGGCAATCGTCGCGATCTTCTCCTTGATCGGGATGTCGAGCGGGTAGAGGAAGCGGAAATTGCTGCCCTGCTCGGCCACGCGGACGACCGCCTCGGCCATCTCACGCCCGCCGTCGCCGCCCTCCGCCCAGATGCGGCTCACCGCGCACTCCGCCGCCCCGGCAGCGAGCGCCACCTCGCGGACGAGCGCCAGTTCGGCGTCCGTGTCGGTCGGGAAATGATTGATCGCCACGACCACCGGCACGCCGTGGATGCGGACGTTCTCGATCTGCTTCTCCAGATTGGCGAGGCCATCACGCAGCGCGGGCAAATCCTCCACGCCCAGCGCGGGATCGAGCGGGCGACCGGCGACGACGCGGTACTTGCCGCTATGCGCTTTGAGGGCACGGACGGTCGCGACGAGCACCGCCGCGCTCGGCGCGAGGCCACTCGCCCGGCACTTGATATTGAAGAACTTCTCCGCGCCCAGATCCGCGCCGAAGCCCGCCTCGGTGACGACGTAATCCGCCAGGCGGAGCCCGATCTGATCGGCGAGGATGCTGCTGCACCCGTGCGCGATATTGCCGAACGGCCCGGCGTGAACGATTGCCGGTGTGTTCTCCAGCGTCTGCAAGAGATTCGGCTGGATCGCATCCTTGAGTAGGACGGCCATCGCCCCCGCGACCTTCAGATCATCCGCCGTTATCGGTGTTCGGTCGCGGGACTGGGCGACAACAATTCGCCCGAGGCGCGCGCGCAGATCGGCGAGGCCGGTCGTCAGGGCGAGGATCGCCATAATTTCCGACGCCGAGGTGATGTCGAACCCCGTCTCGCGCGGGCTGCCGTTCTCCTTGCCGCCGAGCCCGACGATGACCTGCCGTAGTGCGCGATCGTTCACATCGAGCACCCGCCGCCACGCGACGGCCTGCGGGTCGATATTGAGCGGGTTGCCGTGGAAGAGCGAGTTGTCCACGAACGCGGCGCAGAGGTTGTGGGCGGCGGTCACGGCGTGGAAATCGCCCGTCAGGTGGAGGTTGAAATCTTCCATCGGCACGATCTGCGAGTAGCCGCCGCCCGCCGCGCCCCCTTTGATGCCGAAGACCGGCCCGAGCGACGGCTGCCGGATGACGATGATCGCTTGCTTGCCGATCTTCGCGAGCGCCTGCCCGAGTCCGACCGTCGTCGTCGTCTTGCCCTCGCCGAGCGGCGTCGGCGTGATGGCGGTGACGACGATATATTTGCCGAGCGGCCGGTCGGCCAGCCGGTCGAGAACGTCGAGGCGAATCTTCGCCTTGTACTTACCGTAGCGTTCGATGTCGTCTTCACCGAGGCCGAGGGAAGCCGCAATCTCGGTGATCGGCTTCAGTGTCGCGGCCTGGGCGATGTCGATGTTACTTGGCACATTCGGCACGATCTGTTTCCTTCCGTCGTCGGCACTTCCTGCTCGGTGGTGGCAGGCTTCCAGCCTGCTCGTTTACAG
>JBPCMC010000345.1:0-5909 GCA_051002645.1 Thermomicrobiales bacterium | reverse complement strand
CCCTTCGTCAGCGCGGAGTTGTAAATCTTCGCGGCCGCCGAGGGGATCGCCATCGGATAGGTGATGACGTTGACCGGGGCGGTACCGGTGGTACCGGTCACGGCAACGCTCTGGATCGTGTGGTTCGCCGCCGGGATCGTGTCGCTCGCCGCGTCCGTGAGGACGCCGACCGATGCCTGGATCTGCCACCCGGCCTTGCTCCCCGTCGCGTCATTGACGCTTACCGCGAAGCTCGAACCGAGATTGAGCACATCACCCGTCAGGGTACCGCTGTAGGAGAAGCTGGCCGGAGCAGAGACCGTCAGGGAACCGGCGGTCAATGTGGCGGTACTGGTGGCGGCACTGACGGCAGAACCGGCAACGAGGAGCGAACCAACCATTAACAAAGCGAAGAACCCGGTGCGCATAGAACGAATCATGGTATTTCACCTTTCCAAATAAGAGCGTGCCATACTGAGACAGAACGCAAATGGTGTTGACCAATACGAGAGTGTGACATCGAAGGGATCCAGGAATCGCGTGATCCCCAATGCGAACGAGTGCGACGCCCTCCTTTCCTCTCCCAACGGCCATTGGCGCGGCCGCTTGACGTCTCCGTCACTCTTCTCTCGACAGTATAAACGAACTATAGGATAAAATGTGACGGGGATTCCAAAAGATCACGAATATTCGATCTTCATGCATCTAGGCGCGGCTATTCTTGAGCCGATATGCCAATCGGGAATCGTGACTGGTGGATCGATCGAGCAAGATTTGGGGCGGGAGCGTGTCGATAGGGGCAGTGGCAGCCGGTTACGGGCTGGCCGCGATCGTCACCGTCAGGATGGCGGTGAGCGGATCGCTCGCCGCTGCGTCTGCCGCGATGGCGATCTCGGTGCCGAAGGTGAGGGAGGACTTGCCCATCCCGCTCCCGGCGGCGGCGCTGAAGATCGTGTCGCCATTGGCCCGAAATGTGTGCGGGTAGGAGAGCAGACTGGCGGGCGCCGAGCCAGTCAGGGTGGCGACATGCGCCTCGGTGACGGCAGATGAGCGAACGGGAACGCGCGTTCCATCGAGATGGGTAAGCGGGCCGAGCATCGCCTGGATATGCCAGCCCGCCTTCTTACCGGTGGCATCGGTCACGCCGAGGCTGAATGTCGCCTCCAACACGCGCATGTTATCGGCGGTTGCAGCGGAGGAGTAGGTGAGCGCGACCGGCGCGTCGGTGATCGTCAACCGACCGGATTCGATTACGGCGCTGACTGCAGTGGCGCCGACCGCTTGTGTCGCGGCGAAGAAGGCAAGCCCGATGAAAGGCGTGAGCAGCAGTTTGTGCGTCCACTTCAGCAAATCAAAAAACCCCTCATCGGGGGTTGCCATGCGTTCCGCTGATATGCGGCCTGCTCAAACAGGAGCAGTGCTGGCAACCCGGCGGTCTCGCTGCGAGATCCGTGGCTTTGCGTCCCCGCCTCGCGACGGGTTTGCCCGTGTCATCCATCGTGTCGTCTATCGACGGTCGGTATGACCGATGTCAGGGTAGCGTATTTTAGACTAATGTCAATACATCTCACATTACGCATTTGTCATCTTCGCAGGCATCGTACCGCGCGGATGACGAATCGTTCAGAACCGCGTGGGTCGCTCCGAATGATTCCGAGCATCAGCCGGGCAAAGGGGATGACCGTGACGGCCTGCATTGCATGCACTCTTTCCTCGTTGCTCACTGCCCACTACCCCAGAGCCGCCACGCACGGCCATACATCCGCACGCGCGCCCGGCATGTGGCCCATGATAGTGCGCCACGACGGTACCCGAGAAATGTCCGTGTGGATGCGACCACGAGACCGGCTCGCGTCAATGCCTGGGCGCATCGGTTCCACCACACCGAGCGGAAGCGCGCGGAGAAGCGCCGCCGCGCCCGATGCAGCGCGAGGAACATCGCCTCCGGCGCCTGGCCGGTGCTCTGTCCGCCATGATGCGTGATCGCGACGGTCGGGAGGATATGCACCGCGTACCCTGCTGCACTTACACGCGCGCAGAAGTCTATCTCTTCCATATACATGCCGTACGCCTCATCGAGCAGTCCGACCCGATCGAGCACATCTCTCCGCACGGCGAGGCACGCCCCGAGAGGAAAGCCCACCGCGTACGGCTGATCGGTCGATGCATCCGGGTAGCGGCCATTGAGACGGGAGTGATAGAAGCGGCGCGGCCAGGGGACGAGATCGTACCAGAACTGGAAGAGATTCGGCGGCGCGAAACCCGCCGATTGGAGCGAGCCATCGGGGTTCAGGAGGCGCGACCCGACAACGCCGACTGCCGGGTGCGCGCGCAGATAGGCCGCGAGCGTGCCAAGCGAGACGTCACGCACCTCGGTGTCGGGGTTGAGGAGCACGCAGACATCGCCCGTCGCCTGCCGGAGCGCGACGTTGTTGCCGGTTGAGAAGCCGGGGTTCTCGGCGAGCGCCACCAGCCGCACCCACGGGAACTCCGCCGCGACCATCGCCGCCGTGCCGTCCGTTGAGGCGTTGTCAACGATCCAGACCTCCAGCGCGCCCAGGTCCTCGTGCGCCGCGATGCTCCGCAGGCAGGCGCGCAGCAACTCCCGCACCTGCCACCCGACGATGATGACACTGGTGCGTTCTCCAGCAGAGATGCACACGCTATAGAGCGGGCTATTCGTATTACCGCCCATCTTCCTCGATCATTTCTCGGAGTGAGCGCCCGATAGCGGGGCCTCAATGGTCGCAACCCGATCGGATTGTGGCTCCGTTGGTGGGAGGAGCGTTGCAACCGGAACGCCGTATCGAGTGATTATGATCTGCTCACCTCGCGCGGCCGCATCAAGGAGATTTGACCAGATGGCTCGCGCTTCTGTGACCGTGACAGTACGCATAACGTTTCCCTTTCGTCTCTCTCCATGTCAGTGTATCCTGTGGCGACAGGTGGCGACAGGTATCGCCAAATATCTCCGGTATATCTCCTGAGAGGCAAATCGCTAACAACCTACTGCGCCAGTTTGACAGTATCTATACCTCGTATGATACTGCAAATGGCACTTCTAACCGCATCACAATCGGAGACACGCCATGCAGATTATCGCAGCACAAGATATTAAGAAGCGGGGCATCGCGGCGGTGGACGCGCTCGCCGAGAAGGGGCCGGTCTATGTCGTCTCCCGCAATCAGCCGCGCTATGTAATCCTCACAATGGAACGCTACGCCGAGATGGTCGAGGAGATCACTGAGGCGACCGACGCGCGGATCGCGCTGGCGCTGGAGGATTATCGGGCGGGGCGGTACACGGTCTACGAGAGCGCCGATGCGTATCTGGCCGAAGTAGACAAAATGCTGGATGAGTAGCGACCCGTGGGCGATCGTTGACACACCGTACTGCCAGCGTGCGCTGAAACGCTTCCTTAAAAAGCATCCCGATCTGCGCCGGACGTATGACGACATCATCCATTTGCTGGCTGCCGATCCGCACGAGCCGTCTCTCCGACTTCACCCGCTCGGCGGCACGCACGCGGGCGAGCATGCGGTGAGCGTTACCTACTCGTATCGGATGATTCTCACCATCGTGGTGATTGAACATCACATTGTCCTCCTGGACATTGGGTCGCACGATGACGTCTATCGTCAATGATCTGACCAACACAGTCCGTGCCATGCTCGCTCGTTACTCGTTACTCGCTACTTCCCAATGCGTGTTGGCGCGGTCTCTCACCGTGTGCTACACTCCCGGCGCGTGACGCCCCCGTGGAAGCAGGATACCCGCACTGTTGCGCGCTTCCGCGTGATGCGTTGCTACGATGTTAACAGGCTGCGCCGGTTTGGGCGCATGACGATATGCGGGTTCTCCTTTCGTTCCGGCTGATTGCGCCGCACGTTACACAGACGCGGGCCCTGCCCCGCGATGCCGCGCATGGGCCGACCGAGGGTATACCGCGCAGCCGGATAAGGAAGTGCTACGGTGCTCGTCGCGCGGAATCTCGACCAGGTGCAAGTGAACAAGCGGACGAGCCGCCTCAAGCTCTTCGCCGGCATCCTCCTCTTCCTGATCGGCGCGCCGATCTCCTTCCTCAACGTCGCCTTCCTGCTCGTCGCCTACACGCTCGTCATCATCGGCTTCGTCCTCTTCCAGTCCGGCTTGCAGGGCATCGCGAAGTGGGGCCGCAAAATCCGCAACGATCAGTTGGTCGATCAGGAACTGCGCCGCTTGTCGGACCGTTACACGCTTATTCATTACCCGCGCATCGGTGGCCGCACGCTCGATCATGTGCTCGTCCATGAGACGGGCCTCCTGGTGATGACGACCAAGGAGACGATCGGGCGCGTCGAAGTGCGCGGCTCGAAGTACCGCAAGCCCGGCCAGAGCATGTTCGGCCGCTTCCTCGGCATGGGCGGGCCGCAACTCGGGCAGCCGCCGACCGAGAACGGGCTGGACCGCAAGGCGCTGCTCGAATCGCTGGCGGCGGCAGCGGCTGAACGCGGCTGGCCGACCGATGTGCCGGTGGACGGCCTGATCGTCTTCATCGCGCCCCGCCTCGTCCTGAGCGCCGACGCCGACGCGGACCCGCCCGCCGTCAAGATCACCGATCTGCTCGGCTGGGTGCAGTCCCACACGCGCGGCATGCCGATCGTGCTGCCGACGGAGGCGCGGCAGGAGATCGCGGACTTCGTGATCGCTACCGGCGGCGCGGCGGACGAGGGGCATATCGACCCGCGCGGCGCTGTCGAGGCGGACGCGACGCCCGCCGGCCGCCGTGCCGCACGCTCGGCTACCCGCCCGACCACGCCGCAGCAGGTGATTAACGCGCGCTCGGAGCGGGAGCGGCTGGCACGCCGGCGCACTACCGATACCGAGGCGGCGGCGCCGTCCGGCAAGGGGCGCCGCCGCAATGCGGCGCCGGAACCCGCCGAGGAGGAGCGCGACCGCTCGCCGCTCGTCCCCGCGACCGGGATGGCGAAAGTGAAGCGCCGGGAGCGGCAGAGCCGATGAGCGCGCCAACGACGGCCCCCGCGATGGAGCGGGTACCGGGCTGGCCGGTCTGGGGCAACACGCACGCCGTCTATGCCTTACGGCACGCGCTGGCGGCGGGATCGCTCGGCCATGCCTACCTCTTCACCGGCCCGCCCGGTGTGGGGCGGGAGACACTCGCGCAGGCGCTGGCAATGGCGGTCAACTGCGAGCGGGTGACACCGGGCGTCACGCCGGAAGCGGAGACCGCGCCATGCGGCGTCTGCCGGTCGTGTCGCCACATCGCGCGGGGCATCCACCCGGATGTCCGGGTCATTTCGCTGGCGACGCAGGCAGCGGAGGCGGAGCGCAAAGGGACGCGCAATGCCAGCATCACGATCGACACGATCCGCGACCTCAAAGACGAGGCGTACCAGCGGCCCAACGAAGGGCGCAAACGAGTCTACCTCATCGCGCAAGCGGAAGCCCTCAACGACGCATCGGTCTCGGCGCTCCTCAAGGTGCTCGAGGAGCCGCCCGCGCACGTCCTCTTCCTGCTCGTCGCGCCGAGCGCAGACGCCGTCTTGCCGACCATCCGCTCGCGTTGCCAGCCGGTGGCGATGCACGCGCTGCCGCGCACCGTGGTGGCGGACTGGTTGGTGGCGGAGCACGGCGCGGACGCGGAGACGGCGGCGCGCGTGGCGGCGTTGGCGGGTGGTAGGCCGGGGGCGGCATTGGGGCTGCTCGCGGAGCCGGAGCAAGCGGCGGGGCAGACGGAGGGCGTCGAAACCTTCCTCGCGATGATGGAAACGGGCGGCATCGCGCCGTTCCGGGCGATTGACGTGCTGGAGAAGCGCTGGAAGAACGGCGGCGAGGAGCGCGCCGCCGTGATGATGGAATTGGATACCTGGCTGGGATGTTGGCGCGATGCGTTGCTCATCGCGGTCGGTCAGCGTGCATTGGTCACGCAC
>JBPCMC010000344.1:0-4541 GCA_051002645.1 Thermomicrobiales bacterium | reverse complement strand
GCGTTTCCGACCACCGGCCGATCGCGGCGACCTCGAACGCTTGTGCATCGCATGCCTGCATGATCCGCCCCTTTCTTCCTGTCAGGGGAAGGATAGCACGAAGATCAGAAAGTGTCGCTGTAGGGAGTGTTTGTGAGATGATCTGAGAGGATATCGAAACCACTTGCTATTGTTTGCCAGTTCCACTTAGCGATTTCAGAGGGTTGCTCGTCTCTTCCTCATAGCGTCGTATGATTTCTTCCCTCCGGCGTGGCGAAATCGATGGGATGCCCTCGTAGAATCGTCGTTCCCGTTCGACGCGCTCCGCGATGGCTTCCTTGCTATAGCGCTCCGGTGGACCAATCTGCTGGTCGCCTTCAGCACAGGCTATAATGCCTTCCGCTTCACAGCGCACCCGATAGCACGCTCGAACGAGCGCAATTTCGCCGTCGGCGAATGAGAAGCGTGCGAGGCGTCGCTTGCCTAGTCGACTGTCGAGCATCGCGAGGGCGCGGATGATGCCGGGACTCGATCCGAGCATGCTCTCGATTGAGAGCAACAGCGACTCGCGGAGCGCCCTATATGCTTGTCCTTGGGAGAACACTCCCTCGGCGTTCAGTTTCTGGCTTGCCGCAGCGTAGGAGTCGCCAATGCCCAAGCGACGAGCTTCGTCGAGGAGTGGACGCTCCGCATGCCAGTAACGGAACGCGCAAAAGTTGGCAATCTCCTGCCCATCAATAGTCAGCCAGAGGCGTCCGTCTCTATCGTGACCAGCATGCCGATACCAGGTGTCGTGGACGACGACACGCCCGTGCAGAGATTCGGCGAAGCGATCCTCGATCTGTTTTTTCAGTTTGCTCCACTGCATACAGTTCTCCATGACTCTGACAGGTCCGAAACTGGTTATGGCGCAGGATAGCACGGTATTGTCGTAGATCGATGCCGCGTCTGGAAAGGAATTCTTTTCGAGAAGCCGTGTTCCTGTGCCATCCTATTTCTTCGGGAAGAGAAAGGCCGCCACCCGAAGGCAGCGGCACCGCACGCTATCGCTACTTCGCGCCCGCTCAAGGCGTGACGAGCTTCGGGCTCTTTGGATCGATTGGATCTTGGGGGTTAATCGTCGAGGCGTCCTTCGATGCGACTCCTTCTTCAACATCCTGGGCGTCCGGCCCTCCCTGCGGCTCCTTGTCCCCGCTCCTCGTCGCGGCGGTGTTGGCGGCGGACTTCTCTGACTCCTGCTTCTCCGGCATCGGCTGGCCTCCATTCTGATCGGTCCAACACTGAGAGACCTTTCCGGTGCAGCAATCTTGATGCCATGAATGTGTACCTCCCCGCAGTATCCCGCCGTCTGCGGCTTCGCCCCATCCGCCGTCGGTGCGGACAGGCCCGCATCGTATGGCGAAGGGTGCGCCGTCACATAATCGCCCCGATTGTCGTTCTACAATTAGGGACCAAACAACAACCAACAACCGAGATATGGCGCGAACGGAGATGACGATGGCTGCGGCACCCACCTGGGTACGACACTTCGCCTATGCTGCCGCGACGTTGTTTGTCTGGGTCTTTGCCCTGATGCTCTTTGGCGCGCTCCTCGGCGCGGTGATCGGTCTTTTCGCGCCCGGCGAGTTGCACGGTGTGGGTATCGGTGTCATGCGCGGGGGCGGTTTCGGCTTCGCCATCGGCTGCCCGTTCTATCTCGTGGGCGTAGGCATGAGCGTCCGCGACAACCTGCGCGGCGCTCTGCGCTCCGTGCCCGAGGTCGCGCGCACGGAACAGTTGGTGGTAAGCCCCCTGGAGACCGACGCAGCTGCCGAAACCGGTCTCATCACACCCGTGCTGACATAGAAACAATCGAGGAAGCGAGCGATTGCGAGCCGCTTGCCGGATCGCCCCGAAGCGGCTACCATCTGCGCCGGAGGTAGCCTCACATGCACCGGACGCTCGCTGAACGTCACTGGCACAGCCGGAGACACGCCCAAACATTCAATCGTGCCGCGTATCCCACATTCGTGCCTGGATACGCGGCAGGATAGACAGCACGGCCCTCTCCCATGCGCCCGCATGGGTCGCCGTGCCGTTGCGCTCCTGCCACATCGTTGGAGGAGCGTCGCACCGTGCAGCATTCACCGGAAATTATCGAAGAAGCAATTGCCGCAACCGCAGTCACGACACCCGTCGCGCGCTGGCGGCTCGTGCCATTCATCGCCTTCCAACTCCTGACCGCCGGGACATTCACCTCATCCATCTGGGTGCTCTGGCTGCTGCATCGCGGCTACTCGCTCGGGCAGATCGGCATCGCCGAGGCGTGCTACCACATCGCCAAGGTCGCGCTGGAGGTGCCGACGGGCGCTTTCGCGGACACCATCGGGCGCAAATGGAGCCTCGTCGTCTCCGCGATCGCCGTCTCGATCGCGACCGTGCTGACGTGGTGGTCGCCCGTCTTCCCGCTCGTCATGGTCGCGCTGCTCGTGGACGGCGCGTCGGGCTCGTTCCGCTACGGCGCGGATCAGGCGTACCTCTTCGACGCGCTCAAGGACGAGGGGCGGTCGCAGGGGTTCGTGCGCGTGCTCGCCAATGTGCTCGCCGCCTCGTACTTCGTCGCCGCGCTGATCAGTTGGGCGGGGGCGTGGCTCTCCGAGTGGTCATACGCGTGGCCGTTCAGCCTGAATATCGCGGCGGCGATCATCACGGGCATTCTCGCCCTACTCCTGCCCGAGCCGCCGCGCAACGCCGGCCACCGGACGCTCCGCGCTGTGTTCGGCACGATGCGGGCGGGTATCCGCACCGTGCGGGAGCGGCCGCTCTTGATGCGGCTCGTCCTCTTCGCCGCCTTCTATTTCGCGGCGAACACGCTCGGCAATCTCTACCTGCAAGCCGTTCTTCAGGGGCACGGCTTCGCGAACGGCGCGATCGGCCTGACGCTCGGCGTCTCCGGGATCGTCAGCGCCGCCGCGACCTGGGTCGGCGGGCGGCTGCCGGCCTGGTGGCGGGGGTGGACGCCGTTCACCCTCATCGCGGCGACGGCGGCGATTGGGCTCGTCTTACAGGGGACGGCATGGGTGCCCCTCGTCATCGTCGGCTTGGGAATGCGGGAGATCGCCATCGGCATCTTCGAGCCGCTCTTTTCGACCTGGACGAACGAGGAAGCGCCCTCCGAGACGCGCGCCACGGTCCTCTCGCTCTCCGAGTTCGGCTTCAGCGTGACGATGGTCTGGTCCTTCCCCCTCACCGGTCTCCTCGCCGACCGCGCCGGATGGGGCGTCGCCTATGGCGCGGTCGCGGCGGTGCTGGCCGTGGTGGTATGCGGAATTCTGGCGATGGGGCGGGGAAGCCCTAACCCCCTCCTGCCCAAAGGGCACCCGCCCTTCCCCACGGGGGAAGGGGGAGGGTAGGGGCGCATGCTATGCGCCCTCCGGGTGGTATCGGGCTCTCGACCGTAGGCCACGGCACTTCACGAGAGTCACCCCTTCCCGCCTCGGGAAGGGGCCGGGGGTTAGGTCGTCACGCAGTGCCGATCAATACACCGGCGGCGAAGACAAGTGCGCCGCCGACGACGACCTGGATGACCGAGAGGATGAAGCGCGCGCCGAAGTACTTGGTGCGGATCAACGCGATGGTGACTAACTCCACACCGACGACGAGGTACGCGATGATCAGGGCGGTATGGAGGTCAGCGATGAGGAAGGGGAGGGCGTGGCCGACGCCGCCGACGAAGGTCATGCCACCGGTGATCGCGCCGCGGGCGATCGGGTGTCCGCGCCCGGTCAGCACGCCGTCGTCCGAGAGCGCCTCCGCGAAGCCCATGCTGATCGCCGCGCCGACGGCGGCGGCGAGGCCGACGAGCAGCGTCTGGGTGTGGTTATGGGTCGCGAAGGCGGCGGCGAAGAGCGGCGCGAGTGTTGAAACGGAGCCGTCCATCAGCCCGACGAGGCCCGGCTGGACGACCTTCAACAGGAATGCGTTGTCCTTGTCCTCCTGCGTCTGCTCGGTCGTTGTGGCGGTGTCTTCCGGCGCGGGCAGGGCAGCGGCGGAGGGCCGGTCGGCCTGTGGCATCGTCACCCGATCGGGCTGGATGCTGATCCGGCCGACGCGCTGCAACGCGGTCGTCGGCACGAGATAGGGCTTGCCGTCGAGCCGCCCGATGGTCTGGAAATGCGGCTTCCCCATCGGGTGATCGGTCTCGGGCCGGTGGTGCAGGGCCGGGCGCAGCAGGTTCGCGACCGCCTCGACGCGATCCCGGCTCGTGCGGCGGGGGTCGTAGCGGAGGGAGAGCGAGTTGTCTTTCGTGTCCAGTTCGACGCCCGTGATGCCGTCATTGGCGAGCAGCGCATCCAGCACGAGCGCGCCGCAGCGCGGCAGTACATCGTCCGGTGCGGTCGATTCGGCTTGTGTGTCAATCATTGTGTCGCCTCTGATCTTTCTGAATGTGATGCATTACCGTCGGCACGATGTGCCGAGACGGACATGCGCAATTTCCATACCTATTTTGAGCGTTCGCCACGGCAAATGTCAAGATGAGGCAAAGCAAATTAGCGTATGCAAATCGCCTTATCGCAGACGTT